>JAFUXN010000046.1 GCA_017477125.1 Selenomonadaceae bacterium | reverse complement strand
GGCTACTGATCGTCGCCTTGGTGAGCCTTTACCCCACCAACCAGCTAATCAGACGCAGACTCCTCCTCCTCCGGATTGCTCCTTTATCATCAAGAACATGCATCCCCGATGTGCATTCGGAATTAGCACCTCTTTCGAGATGTTATGCCCAAGAAGAGGGCAGATTATCTGCGCATTACTCACCCGTTCGCCACTAGGTATTGCTACCTCGTACGACTTGCATGTGTTAGGCACGCCGCCAGCGTTCGTCCTGAGCCAGGATCAAACTCTCCGTTGAAACTTGGCTCTTAACGTTAGCTTGCACAAAAAAGTATTGTTTAGATTTGAAAGAACGCGTGTCGCTGTTCAAACGACCTGCGTATGATACCAATCCAAATCCCGTTTGTCAATACCCTTCGCAAAAAAATTTTTTTACTCGCGCCACTCAAATTCCATCGCGCCGATGTGAACCGTCATGCCCTCCTTGATGCCGCGCTCGCGCAATTGGCGATCCACGTCCTTCATTCGCCAGATGTATTGGAACCGACGCAAGCCTTCGTCATTGTTGAAATTCGTCATCGCAACGATCTTCTCCAAGTTCTTGTTCCGCACCACAAAGTCACCCGCATCGTCGCGCTCGATCAATATCTCATCAACATCATCGTCGCCGCCGTCCAAATCGAATACCTTCACGCCCTCGACCGCCGAAACAATCTCCGCGGGATTCTCCTCAAGCCAATGCCCGACGTACTTCATCAATCCGTCGAGACCTTCATGCGTCGCCGCAGAGATCGCAAAGAACTTTATGCCCTCGTCAGCCGCCAACCGTTCAAGCGCCGGCAAATGATCAGCCGCCGTCGGCAGATCGATCTTGTTCGCGACGAGTATCTGTGTCCGATCTGTCAGCGCCTCGCTGTACCGTCGGAGCTCGCCGTTGATCTTATGATAGTCCTCAACGGGATCGCGTCCCTCGAGCCCAGACGCGTCGACGATGTGCAACAGTAATCTCGTCCGCTCGACATGACGAAGGAAGTCATGACCTAAGCCCACGCCGTCAGCCGCGCCTTCGATCAGTCCCGGGATGTCCGCGATCACGAAACTGCTCTCGTAGCCCGTCCGCACCACGCCCAACACCGGCGTCAGCGTTGTGAAATGGTAGTCGGCGATCTCGGGGCGCGCGTCGCTCACCGCCGCTATCAAACTCGATTTCCCCACGCTCGGATATCCGATCAGCCCCACGTCCGCCAATAATTTCAGTTCCAATTGAAGGTCGCGGCTCTCGCCCGGCTCGCCATACTCCGCGAACGTCGGCGCTCGCCTCGACGCACTCTTGAACCGAGTGTTGCCGCGTCCCCCGCGCCCGCCTCGAGCTATCACCTCGCGCTGCCCTTCAACCGTCAAGTCCGCCAAGATTTTACCCGTCGCTTGATCCTTGATCAGCGTCCCCGCCGGCACCTTGATCACCAGCGGCTCCGCACTTCGACCGACCTGATTCTTCACGTCGCCATGCCCGCCGCGCTCGCCCTTGAACGTCCTCTTATATTTAAAGTTCAACAGCGTGTTCAGATTGCGGTCGACCTCAAAGACAATATCCGCACCGCGCCCGCCGTCGCCGCCGTTCGGTCCGCCCTTCGGCACATACTTCTCTCGACGAAATGACGACTTGCCGTCGCCGCCGTCGCCCGCCTTCACGCTGATCTTCACTCGATCTATAAATTGCATGCCGTCACTCCTCAATCCATCGGGTTCACGTGCACCGTGCAGTGCTTTACATCCGCAAAGTCCTTCTCGATCCGATCGTGTACCCGCTCCGCTATGTCGTGCGCCGCTCTCAACGAGCTCTCGCCGTCAACGCTGATCTCAACATCGACATAACTCTTCGCTCCAAACTGCCGCGTCTTCAATACGTCGAGCCGCCGCACGCCTTCAATGCCTTCGATCGTTCGTCTCATCGATTCCTCGATCTCAACGTCGCACGCCCGATCCGTCAGCTTGTTCACCGCCGTCAAGAATATCTCGACCGCGCTCTTGATGATGAACACGCATACCACTATGCTCGACAGCGCGTCCATGAATGCGAATCCCAACCTCGACGCGCCGATGCCGATCAAACTGCCCACCGACGACATTGCGTCCGATCGATGATGCCACGCGTCGGCGATCAACGCGTCCGAGCCGCAAAGTTCTCCCGCCCGTCTGGTGTAGCGATACATCCATTCCTTGATCGCGATCGAGATCAACGCCGCCATCAACGCCGTCACGCTCGGCAGCGGCGACGAGTTATAATCGCCCTCGAGCAACGTCTCCGCTCCGCTGAATCCGATCCCGAGTCCCACCGCCGCCAACATCAACGCCAAACTGATCGCGCCGATGCTCTCAAAGCGCTCGTGTCCGTATTCGTGATCGGCGTCCTCGGGCTTGCCGGAAATCTTCACCGCCAACATCACTACCAACGTCGACAGCACGTCCGATGCCGAATGCACCGCGTCGGCGATCATCACCATCGAGTTGCCCAATACGCCCGCGATGAATTTCCCCGCCGTCAACAGCACGTTGCCCGCCAGGCTCACGTACGACGTGTGCATCGCCAGTTCCAATGTCTCTGCTTGTCTCATGTCTGTAACCCAAAAAAAGCTGACCGCGAGCCTCGTCGACTCGGATCAGCTTTCGCATTTCAATTTTGGTTCACGCCGCAGCCTCAACGGGATAAACGCTGACCTTGCGGTTGAATTTCCCTTTGCGCTCGAAAGCAACTCTGCCTGCAACCTTCGCGAACAACGTGTCGTCCTTGCCGATGCCAACGTTGTGCCCCGGATGGAAATGCGTGCCGCGCTGGCGGACGATGATCGAGCCCGCAGTCACGACCGTGTTCGCCTGAGCCTTCACGCCCAAACGCTTCGAATGACTGTCGCGACCGTTGCGCGTCGAGCTGACGCCCTTCTTGTGCGCGAACAATTGAAGATCAAAAACCATATCATTCACCTCTAAAACCGTTATCGTCATAATCAATCTTGAGCGCCTCGGGCTTGATCTTCTCGATCTCGATCAGACCGAGCAACATCACTTGGAAGACCGCTTCGGTTAAATCCGTCGGCTCCCCTTTGAGCATCACTATAAATTTCCCCGACGCTTGCTTCATGTCGACGTCGAGCCCCAAGTGCTCAACCAATGCCAGATACGCCGATTGCGACAGCGCCGACACTCCCGCACAGTAGATGTCATGCCCGCGCGGAGCCGTGCCGCTGTGTCCGAGGATCGAAAAGCCGGTGATCCTCTCGCCGTCGGAATATATCTCTGCCCTGATCATCAAGCGTTGATCTTGTCGATCTTCACGCGAGTGAACGGCTGGCGATGTCCCTGCCGACGACGGTAATTCTTCTTCGACTTATACTTGAACACATGGATCTTCGGACCCTTGCCGTTCGCCTCAACCGTCGCACTCACCTTCGCGCCGTCGACCACGGGACGACCGATCTTCACGTCGTCGCCATCAACCACCGTCAACACTTGGTCGAACTCAACCGTCGCGCCTTCCTCAACGTCGAGCTTCTCGATTACGATCGAATCGCCCTCGCTGACTTTGTACTGTTTGCCGCCCGTCTTTATAATCGCGTACAAACTTATACACCTTCCCTCAGTGTGCTCGCCGACTTCGGCTCGATTGCTCGATTAAATGCCCCGTCGAGCGGCGCGCCAAACATATCACATCGAAAAATTTTTGTCAAGCCGATCAAGTTTGATGTTGCAATCCCTAAAAAAGTGTGCTAGTATCAATGCGTTTAGCAGGATCGATTACGTAATTTAAGTTTTTTCAAGGGAAGTGGGCGCGAGTCCGCTTTTTAATTTTAAGCACATGGGAGGAATAATTTTGTCCAAAGCTGTTGCCGCCTCGGTCGAGACACTTGCTCAGCAGCTCATCGATCAAATGCCCGACTTTGAGCTCATCGACGTCGAGTTCGTCAAGGAGCACGAGTGGTGTCTGCGGGTGTTCATCGACAAGAAGGGCGGCGTCGATCTCGATGACTGCCAGATGTTCAGCAATAAGCTCGGTGATGTGCTCGACCGCGAAAATCTCATCGATGTCAAGTACGTCCTCGAAGTGTCCTCGCCCGGGCTCGATCGAGTTCTCAAGAAGCCGCGTGATTTCGTTCGTGAGCGCGGCAAGTCCGTTGATGTGTCGTTCTATGCGCCGGTCGACGGAGTGAAATCTCTCGTCGGCGTGCTCGAGGGCGCCGATGATCAGTTCCTCAAGCTCGAGGGGCGCGACCCGTTGCCACGAAATAAAATTGCTCAGGTTCGTCTGCATATAGACTTTTGAAGGAGTGAATGCTTTGGCTGTCAAAAAATCCAAGCCCTCTAACCCCAATGTTCAGTTCCTCGAAGCGATCAAGGCGCTGTGTTTCGAGCGGGAGATTTCCGAAGAAGACCTCTTCGACGCAATTGAAGCCGCGCTCGTCGTCGCTTACAAGAAGAATTTCGATGCCGCTCAAAATGTCGAAGTCAACATCGATCGCGAGACAGGCACTTATCACGTTTACGCGCTCAAGACCGTCGTCGAGCACATTGATGACAAGGTCACTCAAATCTCCGCGCTCGATGCGCACGTGCTCGATCCGCGATATGAGATCGGGGACATCGTTCGGCTGGAGGTCACGCCCAAAAATTTTGGTCGGATCGCGGCGACGGCTGCCAAACAATTCGTCGTGCAACGCGTTCGGGAGATCGAGCGCGGCATTTTGTTTCAAGAGTTCAGCGGTCGAGAAAATGATCTGGTATCGGGCAGCGTCGTTCGGATCGAGCATGGAGATGTGATCGTCAACATCGGCAAGTCGGAGGCGATCCTTCTGCCCGCCGAGCAGTTGCCCAACGAAGAATATCATGTCGGCGATCACATTCGAGCTTACATCGCCGAGGTCAAGAAGGGCTCGAGAGGACCGCAGATTTATATTTCGCGCACGCACCCGGGACTTCTCAAGAGATTGTTTGAGCTCGAGGTTCCCGAGATTCAGGAAGGGATCATTGAGATCAAATCGGTGGCGCGCGACGCGGGTACCCGCTCAAAAGTCTCGGTTGCGTCAAATGATGAAAATGTCGATCCCGTCGGGTCATGCTTGGGCGATAAGGGCATTCGAGTGCAGGCGATCAACAATGAGATCGGCAATGAGAAGATCGATGTGATTCAATGGAGCGCCGATCCCGTGCTGTTGGTGTCGAATGCGTTGTCGCCGGCGAAAGTTTTGTCGGTGGCGATCAATGAGAAGGAGAAGATCGCGCAGGTGATCGTCCCCGATCAGCAATTGTCGCTGGCGATCGGTCGCGAGGGTCAGAACGCGAGGTTGGCGGCGAAGCTCACCGGTTGGAAGATCGATATCAAGTCGAAATCGCAGTCGCTCGATATCAAGCTCGATGATGATTTCGTGGTGACCAAGCTCAAGAAGCAGAAGCCCAAGAAGCAGAAGCCCAAGCCCGCGCCCAAACCGATCGAGCCGCCGACGCCGAAGGTTGAGGTCGCCGAAGTGCAGCAGCCGAGCGAACAGCCGTCGAAGAAGAAGAAGAAGAAAAAACAGAAGCCCGATATTTTCACGGGTCAGGAGTTTGAGAAGATGGAAGACACCGGGCAAAACTTTGGCGAGGAGCCGTCGGGCGGATTCAATTTCTTCGATGATGATGACGATGATTGAGAAGGCGTCGAAGAAAGTGATCGAACAGAGATCATGCGTGGGTTGTCGGACGGTGCGGCATAAGTCGGAACTGATCCGTTGCGTCAAGAGTCCGTCGGGCGAAGTGACGATCGATCGGGACGGCAAGGCGCAAGGTCGAGGCGCGTACCTCTGTAAAAATCTCGAGTGCTTTGCGAAGGTCAAGAAGAAGCGTTTGTTCAATCGAGCATTCAAGACGACGGTCGATGATAAGCTCTACGACGAGCTGGAGCAGATGATCGCGGCAGTCCGATAAAATAATTTCAACGGGAGGGAGGGCGGGACTAACCAAAAATTTTAATCCAAAAAACATAAGGGGTGGAGCAATGTCGAAAACGTCTAAACCGAAGTACAGGATTTTCGAGCTCGCGAAAGAGTTCAACCAGAACAGCAAGGTGCTCATCGATTTCCTCAAGAAGCGTAAGATCAAAGTCGCGAACCACTTCAGCGCGATCGACGGCGAGGCTTACGAGCTCCTCAAGGGCGCCTTCGCTCGTCGTCCCAAACCCGACGCCGCGCCCGCACCCGCCGTCGTCGAGACTAAAGTCGCTGCTCCAAAGCCCGAGGCAGTCGAGCCCAAACCCGTCGAGCAACGTGCCGAGCAAACTCCCGTTCAACGTGTTGAGCAGCGCGTTGAGCAGGGAACCGAGCCGCGCGTTGAGCAGCGTACCGATCAACGTCCGCGTCCGAGCACTCGATCCGGTGAAGTTCAGCGCCCGCGCCCTTCGACCGATCAGCCGCGATCGGATCAGCCGAGGAGCGAACAACGCTCGGATCAGCGCGGCGACCGTCGTGATTTCCGTTCTCGTCCTTCGATCGATCAACGTTCCGATCAGCCGAGGAGCGAACAACGATCGGATCAACGCGGCGACCGCAGGGATTTCCGTTCTCGTCCTTCGACCGATCAACGTTCCGATCAACCGAGGAGCGATCAACGATCGGATCAACGCGGCGACCGTCGGGACTTCCGTTCGCGTCCTTCGACCGATCAACGATCCGATCAGTCGCGGAGCGATCAACGATCGGATCAGCGCGGCGACCGTCGAGATTTCCGTTCGCGCACTTCGACCGTTCAGCCCGCAGTCGATCAGCCGAGAAGTGATCAACGCGCCGAACGCGATGATCGCGATAAGAAACGCAACGACAATCGCAATCGCGGGCGCACGACCGACGGAGCCGATCGCAATGTCAGAGGCGGCAAGTCTCCGCGCGGAACGGGAACGAAGAATGCAGGTCAATCGCCGAAGACAAACGCCGCTCAAACCGCCGCGCCTTCCAATCGTCCGCCGCGCAATCGCAAGAAGCCCCGCGGTCAACAACCCGTCGTGCATAAGGTAGAGATCGCGCGCCCGACGCATATCAAGGTCGGCGAGTCGATCGCCGTCAAAGACCTGGCGTCTAAGATGAGCTGTACCGCCGTCGAAGTCATCAAGAAGTTGTTCCTCATGGGAGTGATGGCGACGATCAATCAGGAGATCGATTTCACCACCGCCGCGCTCGTCGCCGCCGAATTTGGCGTCAACGCCGAGGAGCTGCCGCCCGAGGTCGATCCCACGCTCATTCCCGATATCGATTACAATCCCGCCGAAATGAAATTGCGTCCGCCGGTGGTCACGGTCATGGGTCACGTCGATCACGGCAAGACTTCTCTGCTCGACGTCATTCGCAAGACGCATGTCACGGCGCAGGAGGCGGGCGGCATCACACAGCACATCGGCGCTTACCAGGTGAGCATCAACAATCGGAAGATCGTCTTCCTCGACACGCCGGGTCACGAGGCGTTCACCGCAATGCGCGCGCGCGGAGCTCAGGTTACCGATATCGCGGTGCTGGTGGTGGCAGCCGACGACGGCGTTATGCCGCAGACCGTTGAGGCGATCAACCATGCGAAATCGGCGGGCGTGCCGATCATCGTCGCGATCAATAAGATCGATAAGCCCGGCGCCAATCCTCAACGCGTCATTCAAGAGCTCATGAATTATGAGCTGGTGCCCGAGGATTACGGCGGGCAAACGATCATGTGCGAAGTCTCCGCCAAGAAGAACATCGGCATTGATGATCTGCTCGAGAACATCATTCTGGTCGCCGACGTCGAGGAGCTCAAGGCGACACCCAACAGCGAAGCGCGCGGCGTCATCATCGAAGCGCAGCTCGACAAGGGCAGAGGTCCCGTCGCGACCGTGCTGGTGCAGAACGGTACGTTGAGGATCGGCGATGCGATCGTCGCGGGCACCACGCATGGCAAGGTCAGAGCGATGATCAACGATCGCGGCGAAAACGTCAAGAAGGCGGGGCCGTCCGTGCCGGTTGAGGTGCTCGGCTTGAACGACGTGCCTGCCGCGGGCGATATTCTTGCCGCGCTCGATGAGAAGCTCGCCAAGTCGATCGCCGAACACCGTATGGCACAACAACGCAATCAATTGATCAGATCGAAGAAGGTTTCCCTCGATGATCTCTTCCAACGCATTCAAGAGGGCTCGATCAAAGACCTCAACATCGTGGTCAAAGCCGACGTTCAGGGTTCGATCGAAGCGCTGTCGGGATCACTGCTCGCGCTCAACAAGAACGACGAGGTGCGCGTGAACATCGTGCACTCGGGCGTGGGCGCGGTCAACGAGTCCGATATCATGTTGGCGTCGGCGGCGAACGCGCTGATCATCGCCTTCAACGTCCGCCCCGACAACAATGCCCGTCGTCTTGCCGACGCGGAGAACATCGACATTCGCATCTATCGAGTGATCTACGATGCGATCGGCGACGTCAAAGCGGCGATGAGCGGCATGCTCGCGCCGAAGTATAAAGAGGTCATTCAGGGTAAGGTCGAGATTCGCAAGGTCATGAAATTCTCGAAAGCGCTGGTCGCGGGCTCGTACGTACTCGAGGGCAAAATCTTTAACAACTCGAAGATCAGGATTCTGCGCGACAACATTGAGATATTCGACGGCGCGATTGATTCACTGCGTCGATTCAAGGACGAGGTCAAAGAAGTTGCCGCGGGTTATGAGTGCGGCATCTCGATCGTCGACTTCAGAGACTTCCGCGAAGGCGACATCATTGAGGCGTATAAGATGGAGGAGATCGAGACGACCATCGCCGACGCCAATCGCGAGGCGGAGGCTCGTCACGCGGCGGAGGAGCACAAATCATGAAGTTGCGCGTTGAAAAACTGCAGGAGCTGATTAAGCAAGAGGTCAGCAAGATGCTGCTCAAGGAGATCAAAGACCCGCGCATCGGCTTCGTCACGGTCACCGACGTGGAGATGACGGGCGACCTGCGCGAGGCAAAAATCTTCGTGAGCATAATGGGCAACGAGGAGCAAGTCAAAAATTCGTGGGCGGGACTGCAGAGCGCGCTCGGCTTCGTGCGACGGGAGATCGGTCATCGGATCAGATTGCGGTTCACGCCGTTCGTCTCGTTCGCGATCGATAAGTCGCTCGACTACGGCGAACACATTCAAAAATTACTGCTGCAGATCGAACGTGAGCAGCAGACGATACAAGGAGGCGAACATCATGATGAAACTCAAACCGATCGCGATCCTGCTGTTGATGATCGCGCTGCTCATTCCGCTCAAGAGTGAGGCGGCTGATAAAGAGCTCGTGATCCTCGACAGCGACATGGTTGACATGTTTGATGACGGCGTCGCGATGATGATGCTCGCCAAGGCGCCCAACGTCAAACTGCTCGGCGTCACCACGTCGACGGGCAACAATTGGGCGCAAAACGGAACCGCCTCCGCCATTCGTCAGCTCGAGGGCATCGGGGTCAACGACGTGCCCGTTGTCGAAGGCAGCACTCCGAAGGCGATTCGCAAGCGCTTCGCCAACCTTCAAAGCGAAATTGATCAGTTCGGCTACGGTTTCGATCAGTATTACGGTTTCGCGTCGCATGAGGAGCCTGCCGATTGGAAGAGCGCTTATCGGAAGAACTACGGCGCCGAGCCCACGCTCGAGCCGCTCAACGGCAATCCCGAAGACTTCATCATTCTTATGGTGCGCGCTCATCCCAATGAGGTAACGATCGTTGAGATCGGTCCGTGCACCAATCTCGCCGCCGCGATCAAGAAGGCGCCCGACATCGTTCCGTTGATCAAGCGCGTGGTGTACATGGGCGGCGCTTTCTTCCAAACGGGGAACGTCACGCCCGCCGCCGAATTTAATGTCTGGGTCGATCCGTCGGCGGCAAAGCAATGTTTCCGCGCGGAGTTCAATGATCAACTCATCGTGCCGCTCGACGCTTGCGAAAAGGTTGTGCTCGATCGCGACGAGTTTAAACGGATCATGAAGGGCGTGAAGTCTCCGATCATCGCCGAGCTCAACGACCGCGTCATGTCAAAAGACAATTCCAAGCAAATGTTTGTGTGGGATATACTTGCGGCGGCGGTGGTGATCGATCCGACGATCATCATTGAGGAGGAGACCATGCCCGTCGACGTCAACGATGTCTACTCGCCTTCGTACGGTGAGACGCTCGCCTATCGCACGGCTCCGCGCGGAGCTCAAACGGCGCGCATCGTCACGACCGTCAATCAGTTCAAGCTCAGAACCATGCTCGATAAAATGTTCAGTTCCATCTAAGGCGGTGAGGTCAATGCAATTAACTTTGAAGGACGTCGCAAAACGTTTGAAGGCAGCGAAGAAAATCATCATCACGTCGCACGTCATTCCCGACGGAGATGCGGTCGGCAGTTCGCTCGCCCTTCGACGCATGCTCGTGTCGCTCGGCAAGGAAGTTCGAGTGTTCATCGACGATTCGATCCGAAAAAATCTCGAGACGTTGCCTGATTTCGATCTGATCGAACGCCCGATGCTCGAAGAAAAACTTGACGCCGATCTGCTCGTCATTCTCGATACGCAATTGGATCGGATCGGGCAGGTGCGTCAAGCCGCCGAGGGCATTCCGATCATCAACATTGATCACCACGTGACCAACGAGGGCAAGGACGTTGATCTTTATCTCGAAGAAAATGCGGCGGCGACGTGCGAAATCATTTATGAGCTGTCGAAGGTGCTGAAGGTTGAGCTTGATCGTGAGGCGGCGACGTGTCTCTACACGGGCATCGCCACCGATACGGGATTCTTCAATTACTCGAACACGCGTCCTTCGACGTTGAGGGCGGCGGCGGCGTTGTTGGAGGCGGGCGTTAAGCCCAACGAGATATCGGAGCAGATCGAGAAGAAATCGTTGACGGACGTGATGGGCGAGATTGAAACGCTGCAGACGACGAAAGTATTTTTCGAGGGCAAGGCGGTCGGGCTGTTCATCGACGGAGAGCTTTCGAAGAGGATCGATTCGACGGAAGGATTCATCGATCTGGTGAGGATCATCGACGGCGTTGATGTGGCGTTCCTGGTTCACTGCAAGGCGGAGAATTTCTGTCGGGTGTCGATGAGATCGAAGAATGTCGATGTGTCGAAGATCGCGCACAAGCTCGGAGGCGGCGGGCATGTTCGAGCGGCGGGCTGTTCGATTGCCGCTCCGTTCGAAGAGGCGAAGATGATCGTCATTCACGCGATCGGCGAAGCGCTCAATGAGCACCTTCAACCGTCGAATGCATGACGTATTCATCAACATCGATAAGCCCGTCGGCGTGACCAGTCAAGCGATCGATCGTCGGTTGCGTCGGGAATTTAATGTGAAGCGCGTGGGGCATGCCGGCACGCTCGATCCGTTTGCGAGTGGAGTGTTGCCGATTGCGCTCGGTCGCGCCGCAAAGTTCATCGACTTCCTCACCGACGAGAAATCGTATCGAGCTCAACTGCTGTTCGGTCGAGCGACGGACACCGCCGATTGCACCGGTCAGACGCTCGTTCAGCTCGACGAACTGATCATGCCGACGGCGGATCGGCTCAACGATGTGCTCAATAAATTTATCGGGACGATCGAGCAGACGCCTCCAAAGTTCTCTGCGATCAAGCTCAACGGTCGGAAGGCATATGAGCTGGCGCGACGCTCAATCGATTTCGATATCCCGACGCGGACGGTGGTGATCGATCGGCTCGAGCTCGTTTCGATTGCCGGTCGCCTGGTCACGGTCGACGTCGATTGTCGCAAGGGAACTTATATCAGATCGTTGGCGGTCGACATCGGCAATGAATTGGGCTTGCCTGTCGTGCTCAACGCGCTCCGCCGTACGAGATCGAGCGGCTTCACGATCGATCAGGCGAGCGATGTTGATGAAATCCGCGCGGAATCGATCAGAGAGGTCGATCAATGTCTGGCGCATCTTCCGTCGATCGATCTCAATGTCAATCGGCGCAGGGCGTTCCTCAACGGACTGCCGACAAATCTCAATCGCTCGTCGGTCGACGCGGCGAGAGTGTACTGCCAAGATGAATTTCTCGGGCTCGGCTCGATCGTCAACGGTGAGCTGAGGGCTGTAAAATTGTTTCGGATTGAATGAAGGAGTAGAGGCTGATGGCAAACAAAGTTTACGCGTTCCTCGGACCGCACAGTTCGGGCAAGTCGACGATGATATCTCAATTGATGTCGATGGGGATCACTTACGTGCCGACGATCACCACGAAGTATTTTGATGATCGCTACGCTTACAAGCGTCGGCTCTACAAGACGGTCAAGAGCGAAGAATTTTCGGCGGGCAAGTACATCGCGCAGGCGGAGTATCAAGGGAACAAGTACGGCTTGCTGAAATCTGACGTGCTCGAATCGTATCAGGAGCACAAGGTGAGCATCATGCTGTTGATGGACACCGAGAACATCAAGCAGATATCGAAGTTCATCAACCAGGACTTGACGACGATTTATCTGATGATAGATGATGTGGTGTTTGTGGATCGCATGTTGCGGTCGGGCTGTTCGAACGACGAGATCAAGTATTATGTCGAGTACGCCGAGAGCAACAAGGAGTTTGAGAAGTACAAGGCGGCGGATTATGTGGTGAAGAACACCGGGACTCCGCGGGCGGCGCTCGAACAGATATTGGCGATCATGGGGCTGGTGACGTTGGTGCCGCAGAAGGAGTTCGATCAATTAATTCGTTGAGATTGGATTGGAGAGATTGACGATGAGCAAGTTGACGCTCGACAAGGCGAAAGAAATTTTGGCGAAGCACACGACGGAGGAACATCTGTTCACGCATGCGGCGGCGGTGTCGGCGGCGATGGGAACGATGGCTGATCATTTCGGTGCCGATCATGATCACTGGTCGGCGATTGGTTGGTTGCACGATGTCGATTATGAGAAGTACCCCGATGAGCATTGCCAACATGTCAGAGAGTTGCTTGAGCCCGAAGGCGTTGACGAGGACGACATCATCACGATCATTTCGCACGGCTACGGCTTGACGGGCGCGACGATCGAGCCGACGACCGATTGCCAAAAGAGCCTCTTTGCGGTCGACGAGCTGACGGGCATCGTCCACGCTTATGCGTTGATGCGTCCCGAAAACATGGTCGGCATGAGCGTCAAGAGCCTCAAGAAGAAGTTCAAGGACAAGAGATTCGCCGCCGGTTGCGATCGGGAAGTGATCAATCGGGGCGTTGAGAAGTTGGGGCTCGACCTCGGCGTGGTCATGCAGGCTTGCATCGACGGCATGACCGAACACAAATCGGAGCTCGGCTTCTGATCTCGCCGTCGAAACAAAGGCAATCGCGATCAAAATCCGCGCGGAATCGGATTGAATACTCAACGCAAGGGCTTGCCAAAAGTTTTGATCTGTGCTATGTTTAGCAACGGTTTGAGAACCTAACTTTTAGGAGGGTTTTAATCACATGAAGAAAAAATTACTGATGGGTCTTACGACCGCGATCGTCATGGGCGCGGCGTCAACCACATTTGCTGCTGCCAATCCGTTCAGCGATGTGCCGGCTGGTCACTGGGCTTATGACGCTGTCACTCAACTCGCCGCCGACGGAGTCATTGAAGGTTATGGCGATGGAACGTTCCTCGGCAATCGCAACATCACGCGTTACGAGATGGCGCAGATGGTAGCGAAGGCTCTCGCGCGCAATCCGCAGGGCACGGATCGCGCGGCGCTTGATCGTCTCGCGGCAGAGTTCGCCGACGAGCTCAACAACCTCGGCGTGCGCGTCGCGGAGCTTGAGAAGTATGCGGATAAAGTTCAGTGGCACGGCGAGTTGCGCTATCGCTATTGGAGCCGTCGCGTTGAGACCTCGAGAGATCACAAGCACAAGGCGAACACCGATAACTTCCAATTCCGTCTTTTGCCGACCGCCGAAGTCAATGACCACTGGAAATTGAAAGCTCGTCTGCAAGCGTCGAACAACATGAAGACCAACGAAAGCGGCGACTTCGCAATGAAGTTCGGTTATGCCGAGGGAACTTACGATAAGTTCAAAGTCAACGTCGGTAAGATGCCGATCTACTCCAATACTGATGACGGTCTCGTGATCGATGACTTCTTCAGCGGCGCTCAGCTCGAGTTCGGCAGTAAGGTCAAGGTTCTGCTCGAGGGCGGTCGTTGGAAGGACGACGGTGTTATCAACGATGATCCCGCCAGCTATTGGGGCGGCGAGCTCTCCTACGACAACGATAAGCTCTACATCGGCGGCTCGTACAAGCATTTCAACAGCGATGATTTCAGAACGCGCGCGGGCTACAAGAGCAATGAAGACGACGCCAACATCTGGTCGGCGGGCATGACTTACAAGCTCGGCTCGAGCGTGAAGGTTGCGTACTCTTATGCGCAGAACACCAAAGCCGACGATTACAAGAATTCGTGGAACGCGGGCTTGAGCTACAAGGGCGCGGACAGATCGAAAGGCTCGTGGGGCGCAAGCGCATACTACCGTCGTCTCGGATACAATGCATCGCTCGTTCCGACCTACGACACTGCGATGGACAACACCAAGGGCTTCGATATCGGCCTCAGCTGGTCGCCGCTCAAAAATACTTTGACGATGATCAACTACTTCAGAGGCGAGACCCTCGAGACCGATCGCGACGTCGATGTTCTCTTCGGTCGTGTCAGCTTCTTCTTCTGATCGACTATCAACAATCGAACATAAATTGAAGAGCCTCCAATCGCGGAGGCTTTTTTGTAACCAAAATTAATTGGAGTGTGATCAATCATGCAGTACAGGACATTGGGCAACACCGGGCTGAAGGTCAGCGAGATCGGCATGGGCTGCGAAGGCTTTTCGGAAGAAAATTTCTCGATGGCTCAACAGCTTTTCGATTGCGCCGAAGCCAACGGCATCAACTATTTCGATCTCTACGCGTCGAATCCCGAAGTGCGATCCGCCGTCGGCAACGCTCTCAAGGGACGCCGCGACAAGTTCATCATTCAATCGCATATCGGTTCGACGTGGCAGAACGGTCAGTACAAACGCTCGCGCAAGATTGATGAAGTCCGCGCGGGTTTCGATGAGATGCTCCGTCTGCTCCAAACCGATCACATCGACGTCGGCATGATCCATTACTGCGACGATCTCAAGGATTGGAATCGGATCGTCAACGGCGGCACTCTCGACTTCGCTCGTCAATTGAAAGCCGACGGTCGGATCAAACACATCGGCATGAGCAGCCACAATCCTCAAGCCGCACTCGCCGCCGTCGAGAGCGGAGCGATCGAAGTGCTGATGTTCAGCGTCAATCCGTGCTACGATCTCATGCCGCCGTCGGAAGATGTTGAGCAACTTTGGGCGCCCGAGAATTACGAGCATCAGTTGACCAACATGGACCCCGAGCGTCAGCGGCTCTACGAGACGTGCCAGCGGTTGGGCGTGGGGATCACGGTGATGAAGTGCTTCGGCGGAGGCGATCTTCTCGACGCTCAACTTTCACCGGCGGGCGCGGCGTTGACAGTCAATCAGTGCATTCACTACGCGTTGAGTCGTCCCGCCGTCGCCGTCGTACTCGCGGGCGCTCACTCCGTCCGGCAGTTGAAACAATCGCTGGCGTATGAGACGGCGACCGACGAGCAGAAGGATTTCGCCACCGCATTTGCGTCGTTCCCGAAGATCAATTGGACGGGGCATTGCATGTACTGCAGCCATTGCGCGCCCTGCCCCAAGAAGATCGATATCGCTTACGTCACCAAGTTTTTGAATTTGACCAAGGCTCAAGCGTCGGTGCCCGAGACCGTCAGAGAACATTATGCCGCGCTCGAGCATCATGCGGGCGAGTGCATGCAGTGCGGCGTGTGCGAAACCCGTTGCCCCTTCGGCGTCGACATCAGGAAGAACATGCGCGACGCCGCCTCAACCTTCGGCTATTGATCAATGAGGTGAACAGACATGGAAGAATTTATCACCGCAAACAATTCCTCAACCATCGGTACCGCCGACAACGATACCTTTTACATCGGTACCTCCGTCAACATCGTTCGCGACGTCTCCGTCAGCGCCGCCGGCGGCAACGATGAAGTCTATATTCAGGACGGCATGCGAACTTACGTTGATCTCGGCGCAGGCAATGATCTCGCTTACCTCTTCAGCAGTTCGTCAAACTCAACCGTCGCCACCGGCGCGGGCAACGACACCGTCACCATCTTCTCGCCCGACGTCACCACCATCATCGTTGGCAGCGGCGACAATCTCATTCAGGTCTGCACCGACGCGGGGCTCGTCATTCGCGGCAGCGGCGAGGCTGATGATCCCGCGACCTTCACTCTCGATTACTTCAACAGCTCGTCGCTCAACGGCTCGACATTGATCGGCGCGGGCTATGCAAGCCTCAACGGATCGACCGACAACGAATTGTTCATCCACGAGGCGGGCGACAACACCATCGTCAATTACGGCGGCGAGGACACGATCCGATTCGCCGTCGCCGACAGCTCCATCAACGGTGATGATGTCGTGCTCATCAACGCCGACGGTGATCGTCTCGTCGTTCAGAACGCCAAAGGTCATACCCTCAAGGTTCAATCGTCCGCCGGCGCCTCAACCAACGATGCCGTCTATGGCGGCTACTACACTTATTCGCCGCAAGAAGTCATCAAGACTTTCATGTCGTCGCTCAACAATACCAAGCTCGTCGGCATCAACGCCGTCAACGAGGCGATCCGCGCGGCGTCAAACGGTGAATACACTTCCATCAGCGCGCTCATCGCCGACACCACTCTCGACGCAAAAAATCATGGCGCCGACGCTTTTCTCAGAGACGATTGCGGGATCATTCTCGACGACGTTGATACCGGAGCGATCAGCGGTTGGGACGCGGGCGGCACCTCGGTCAAGAGCGCGGAGTCGATCGTTGATGAGAGCGGCTCGATGAGAAGTTTCAACGGCAATTCCTTCACCGTCGGCGGCGTCACCTTTCAACTCGAAAATAATTTCAGCTCGCTCACCGCTACTCAACAGCAGATCGTCAGAGGCATTTATACTTGGTGGGCGGAGGGCGCCTTCGATCTGATCAAGGAGAGTTACGGCAGTGCATTTTCGTTCGACGAGGGCGATGTCAAATCCGTCGCAAAGACCATCACGATCAATTTTACGACCTACGGCACCGCGCTCGCGTACGTCGAGAGCGACGACATTCCCGGCGGCACGACCGATAATATCTCCCTCACGATCAACACGAGCTATTACAGTTCGGTCAGTTCCGATAACGTCAACGGCGAGAGCAGCAGAGAGACCGCGGGTTATCTCGATCGAACGCTGGCGCATGAATTTACTCACGCGATCATGGCGGCGACCATCAACGATTTCTACAGCTTGCCCGCGTACCTCACCGAGGGCATGGCGGAGCTCACCCATGGCATCGACGACGAGCGCAGAGGCGATATTAAATCGCTCGCCGAAAATCCGTCGTACATCTCTCGCGCACTGTCGTCGAGCAGTTACAATGTCAGTTCGTTCGGCGGCATCAACGCTCCGTCGTACGCGGGCGGATATCTGATCCTGCGTTACATGGCGAAGAAGTTGTCGACGTTCAACGCAAACGGCGGCGGCTCCTACAGCGGCACGCTCGAGAACGACAACGATAACACCGTCGTCAGCGGCACCGGCTCCAACGATACGATCATCAACCGCGGTCAATACGTGTCGATCAACGCGGGCGCGGGCGACGATTCGATCGACATCGGCAGTCGCGGCAATGTGACCGTGCACGGCGGCGAAGGCAACGATACCATCATCGGCTCGGGCGTCGCAACTTACCGGTATTCGGTCGGCGACGGCGACGATCTCATTTACGATTTCAATGAAAACAGCCGCCTCGTGCTGACCAATCGGGCGGCTTATCAAACTTTGACGTCGGGGTCGGATATGGTTGTGAGCGTCGGCAGCGGATTGATCACGCTCAAGAATGCGGCGGGCAAATCGATCGACATCAGCGGCAATTACTCTGCGCCGAACTATTATCTGAACAACGATCCCAATCGGATTGTCTTCGCCTCTGACGGAGATGATACGATCATTAACAGCGGGAGCGGCGCGACAATTTTCGCTTTTGAGGGCGATGATACGATTGTCAACAGCGGGGCGAGAGTGACGCTCCAAGCCGACGCGGGCGACGACACCATCAGCCTCGGCGGCTCTTATCAAGTCGTTCGGTACTCGGCGGGCGACGGCAACGATCTGATCGTCGGGTATCGATCGACCGATACGATTTCGATCGTCGATAGCTCATCGTATCAAACGTTGAGCTCGGGCAGTGATGTGGTGGTGTCGCTCGACGGCGGAGCGATCACATTAATGAGCGCGAGCGATCAGATGCTCAACATCAGCGGCGGCTCATTCGTCGAGCCCGTTGATACCGTCGAGCCCGTTGACACCGTCGAACCCGTTGATACCGTCGAGCCTGACGATCTCCCCGACGGCGTTAAGCTCAACAAGGCGGGCACGACCCTCACCGTCAAGAAGCCGTTCGAAGGAACGATCATCGCCTCCGATTACAGCGACAACCTCAAGACGATCAAAGCGTCGAGCAATCCGAACGCCGTTGAGATTGTCGGCAACGATCTCGACAACGCGATCAAGGCGTCGAAGGGCGGCTCGACCATCACGGGAGCAGGCGGCAACGATACGATCACTCTCGGCAAGGGCGCCGACGTGGTCAATTACGCCGACGGCGACGGTGACGATGTCATTAAAAAATTCTCGGCGGACGATCGATTGGTGATCACCGACGGCGAATTGTCGAGCGCAAGCGTCAAGGGCTCGAACGTGATCCTCCACGTCGGCGACGGCTCCATCACTCTCAAGAGCGCAACTCGCAAGCAGCTCACCATCACAGATGCCGACGGCGTTGAGTCCACATACATCTTCACCAAAAAGAATAACGATCTCGACTCCGCGCGGATCAGTCCCAATGCTCAATTGCCGACGGAAACATATTGGTTCGAGCAATCCGATCAGCCCGATCGGTTTGATGAGCTCTACGATTTGATCGAGCCGACGGACGCGGTTGAGTTCGACGAGAATTTCTTCAACGCCTCGATCACCTCATCGAACGTCTCACACAACATCAGTTCAACCCGATTGCCCAACAGCCGCTGCGCCTGCTTGAACACCAGATGATATGACGGGCTCGACGAGTACATCACATAGGACGTCGCCAGATCGGAATGCGCCGCCCCAACCAGTTCGCCCACCGACGGAGAGGACATCGCGCTGCCCGTTACGATCACCGACGCCCCCGCCTCTTGTAATCGTTTCGCCTCGTTGCGATCCGCCGCCACCGCCAACGCCGCCACCTTCATCAGCGCGTCCGACGCCAGCACATGGCTCTCGCTCATGTTGATGATCTTGACGTCCTTCAACGAGCCCCAGCCCAGCACTTGATCGATCACTTGCCCGACGCAATTGGTGTGCAGGTGCACTTCGATCACGCCCGACGATCTCTCAACGATTGAAAAACTGCTCAGATCATGCATCTGCCGTTTGAGCTCGGGCAGGCTCGCCTTCGGATTCTTGATCTTCAATCGAACGCAATACGGCTTGACCTCGTCGACCGTCGGCTTCGGCACGTGCCCCAACGATAACGTCACCGCGGGCGACACAAAATTGCCGTCGAGCCCGCGCAAACATCCGCGCAGGAAACAACACACGATCATCGCGCCCGCATCGTCACCGTTCTCGTCCTTCGAACGCTCCGCCGCATTGAGCGCCGCCTCCAATATCTCCGAGATCGGCTTCTCCGCTCGCACCGCATGATAAGCGCCCTTCGCTACCGACTTCGCCGTTCGTATGAACGACACTTCTCGATCGCTCGGCAGTACTCGTTGCGCATAAAGGATTCCGTATTGAAACGCTTTGCCGAACTCTGAACTCGTCGCATCATATTTGCCCGCCAGCCCCGCCGCGATTCCTCGAAACAATTGAGCCAGCACCACTCCCGAGTTCCCGCGCGCGCCGAAGATCGCCGCCGTCGCCACTCGTCGAGCCAGCCCTCCGATGCCGGCGTCCGACGTATTCTTCAACGGCATGATCGCCGCGCCCATCGTCCGCAACGTGTGCGTCCCGTACGCCGCGCTCAACTCGTTTATCTCTTCGTACTCCAACAGAAATTCGCTGTACGCTCCCGATACCATTCGTTTGAAGTCGCCGCCCGTTATCACTTCCATCGTCATCGCTCCTCCCGATCATTTTGTTGCCAATCGATAAAGGGATTTCAATAGTAATTCGCGAAATATGCCCAATAACCTTTTCAAGAGCGAGGCGAGTTGAATGCCAAAAAAAATTTCCACCGTTGAGGAGCCCGAGACTAAAGTCAAACGTCGGCGCCGAACCGTTAAAGCTGACGACGCGCCCAAGCCCGCTGCACGACGTTCCGCTCGTGCGAAGAACATTGAAACCCCCAAGCCCGATTACTCCGATCGAGAAAAAATTTATGCCCTCGACATCGGCACCCGTTCGGTCATCGGCATCGTCGCCGTCAAGGAGCCCGACGACTCTCTGACCATCATCGCAACCCAACGTCGGGAGCATAAGACCCGCGCCATGCTCGACGGTCAAATTCATGACGTCCCGAAGGTCGCCGCCATCATCAAGGAAGTCACCGACGAGCTTGAGAAGGAGGTCGGCGCATTGAAGTCCGCCGCCGTCGCCGCCGCAGGTCGCGAACTCTTCACCGTCACCGCCGACGCCTCTTTCGAATCGGACAGCACCATCACCGACGACGAAGAAACCAATTTAAAATTCGCCGCCGTCCAAAACGCTCAAGCCAATCTCGCATCGCTCCATTCGCTCAACCCCGAAGATTATTATTGCGTCGGCTATTCGACGATCAAATACGAGCTCGACGGCGTCAGATTGAAATCGCTCGTCGGTCAACGCGGCAGGCTCGCCACCGCTACCGTCATCGCCACCTTCCTCCCCTGCCAAGTCATCAACTCGATCCAATCCGCGCTTGACTCCGTCGGGCTCGAAGTCCGCGCGCTCACCCTTGAGCCCATCGCCGCCATCAACGTCCTGATCCTCCCGTCGATGCAACACCTCAACCTCGTGCTCGTCGACATCGGCGCCGGCACTTCCGATATCGCCATCACCAAGAACGGCTCGATCATCGCCTACGGCATGGTTCCCGTCGCCGGCGACGAGATCACCGACGCCATCAGTCAACATTTCCTGCTCGATTTCAACGTCGCCGAGAACGTCAAGCGAAATGCCGCCATCGGTCAACGCTCGACCTTCGGAAATATCCTCGGCGATCAATTTGATCTCACGCCCGAAGAAGTGCTCGAGCCCATCACCGACGCCGTCAAAAATCTCGCTCGCTCGATCGCCACTACCATTCTCAAGCTCAACGGCAATGAACCTCCTCAAGCGGTCATGCTCGTCGGCGGCGGCTCGCTCACTCCCAACCTTCACGTCTTCGTCGCCGACGCTCTCAACATGCCCAAGAATCGCGTCGCCGTTCGAAATCCTGACGTCGTCGAAGGCATCACGTCGATCCCGAAAGAATTGCGTCTGCCCGACGCCGTCACTCCGCTCGGCATTTTGAAGACCGCGCTCAACGAGTCGATGCACTTCATGCCCGTGTTCGTCAACGATGTCGAATATAATCTGTTTCGCTTCCGCAATATGATGATCTCCGATGCGCTCCTCACCGCCGGCATCAACCTCAAAAAATTTAACGGCAGACCCGGGCTCGGCTCGATGATCACCGTCAACGGAGCGACCAAAACTTTTCGCGGGACGATGGGATCGTTCGCCGGCGTGACGCTCAACGGTAAGGAGGCGACGCTCGACACGCTCATCACTCCCAACAGTCGGATCAACATCGTGCGCGGGCTCGACGGTCGACCGCCCTCACTGAAACTCTCTGACGTGGTCGATATCGATTCGGGTTTCGAGGTGACGATCAACGGCAAGCCCTCTCTGATCAAGCCGCGCATTCTGATCAACGGCGCGGCGATCGATCGAAATGCCGACGGCTCGGCAATCGATCTCTCAACGATCGAGCTCAACGATGGTGACGCGGTCGACACTCGCGCGGCGCGGACGTTGGGCGAAGCGTTGAGGAACGCGGGCTATCCCCCGACGGGTCGACGGATCAATTACACTCTCAACGGTCGAGCGTCTCATTACTCCAGCTCGCCGCGCATCTTGATAAATGATTCGGTGGCGAACATCGCGTTGCCGATCAAAGCGGGCGACGTGATCGAGTACGATGCGCAAGACTCGCCGAAGATCGCCGACATCGTCAATGCTCAAGAGTTGGTGGTGAAGTTCAATTATAAGGGCGACGAGTACACGATCCCCGCGACGGAAGTACAGATCAAGCTCAACGGACGGGCGGCGACGCTCAACGCGATCGTCGACGACGATGCGATCATACAATATAAAGCGGTGCAACGGACGGTGACGGTGGCGGACGCGTTGTTGGCGATCAAATTCCAACCGCCGGACTCTCGAAGTCGAATGAAGTTTGAGATCAGAGTGAACGGCGTGGCGGCGGAGTTTGTTCACCCGCTCAAGACGGGCGACACTCTTGAGATCATCTTGTCGACGCCGGAGGACGGAGAGGTTTCGTCGACGTCGGCGAGGACGGGATTGCTCAACGGATTGAATTTGCCGCCGGAGCTGATGCCGATCGAGGAGAAAACGCCCGCGCGATTCAAGAACATCACCATTGCCGATCTCACTCGCAACGATTGAGAGCAGATTGAAAACAAAAAAGGTTAGGCGCGGGGCTTCTCAGCCCGCCCTCGCGCCTTCCCTTCCGAACCGCCGCAAAAAAAATTATCAACGCCAAAAAAATATTTCAGCCCCGATAAAAATTTCAGCCCTGAAGGTTGTGGTAGACCGAAGGGGGAAGGGCGAGCCGCCCCATCACTCGCAACGATTGAGAGCAGATTGAGAGTAAAAAGGTTAGGCGCGGGGCTTCGACGCCCGCCCTCGCACCTTCCCGCCCAAACCGTCGCCCAAAAATTATCAACGCCAAAAAAATATCTCCGTCCCGAAACATTTTCAGCCCTGAAGGTTGTGGTAGATCGAAGGGTGAAGGGCGCGCCGCCCCATCACTCGCAACGATTGAGAGCAGATTGAGAGTAAAAAGGTTAGGCGCGGGGCTTCGACGCCCGCCCTCGC
>JAFUXN010000045.1 GCA_017477125.1 Selenomonadaceae bacterium | reverse complement strand
CCTTTCACCGTCGCCCCCTCAATCGTTGGCGCCGTCTCGCCTTCGACCGTTGCCGCCCGTCTTTTTCGTCGCCTCTTCAGCAGTTGGCGCCGTCGTCTTCGACCACGGCGTTGACGATTAGGGCGAGCCGCCGCGCGAGCAGGCGGGCGCCCGTACCTTTCCCCGTCGCCCCCTCAACACATTGACGCCGTCGCTTTCGAACGTTGAGCCAAGGAGAAGGGCGAGCCGCCCCGCGCGGGAGGCGGGCGCCCGTCTTTTGCTCGTCCCTCCATCAACCTTTGAAGCCGTCGCCTTCGATCGTCGCCTCCTCAACTATTGGAGCCGTCACCCTTCGACCGTTGCCGCCAGGAAGAAGGGCGAGCCGCCACGCGAGCAGGCGGGCGCCCGTACCTTTCCCCGTCGCCCCCTCAACCATTAAAGTCGTTGCCTTCGATAGTTGAGTAGAGGAGAAGGGCGAGCCGCCCCGAGCGGGAGGCGGGTGCCCGTCTTTTTTCGTCATCCCCTTCAACCGCTGACGCCATCGCCTTTGACTGTTGAGGGTGCGTCTACAAATTCAATGCTGTCGAGCAACGGGATCATGTTCTCTCTGATGTTGTCGAGGTACGCCCGATATAATTTCTTCTGCTCCGCCAACTCCTCACCGTCGAGCCCGACCGTCCTCTTCTTGCGCGCCAGCTCATTGATCCGCGCCACCATCTCCTGCGTCAGCATTCGATCCCTCCTCACGCGCTTTGCGAAGTTCCGTCAAGTATTCGTCCATCGCCGCCGCCACCTGCTTGGAGTACTTCACCGCCAGCACTACGTTCTTCGATCCCGCTACCACGTCGCCCGACGCAAACACGCCTTTGATCGACGTGCGCCCATGATCGTCGATCACTATCAAGCCCTTCTCATTGACCTTCAAATCCGGCGACGTGTTGAGGATTTTGTCCTTCGGTCCCTGGCTGATCGCTATGATCGTGCTGTCGGCATATACCTGCACCGGCTCTTCGTCTCGAATCAGCTTGCCGTTCTCGTCGAAGACTTTCGGCGTGAACACCGGTCCCTCTTCTCGAAACTCCGTTATCGCCATGCACTGTTGAATGTCAATGCCGTCGACCGCCGCATAATCGAGCTCGCGTTGGCTCGCCGCGATCCTCTGACGTCGAGCATAGATCGTCACGTGCCGACTGCCCATGCGCACCACAGTCCGCGCCACATCGATCGCCGAATTGCCCGCCCCGATTATCGCTACCGTGTCGCCGAGATCATACGCCGCAGGATTTTGAAGGTAGTCGATCGCAAAGTGCACGTTGCCGAGCGATTCTCCCTTGAGCCGCGTTCGATACGGTCTCCAAACGCCCGTCCCGATGAACACCGCCTCATATCCGTCCGAGAACAGATCATCGAGATGAAGCGCGCCGCCGATCGCCGTGTTCGGTCTGATGTGGATGCCCATCTCTCTCAACTTCGCCTGATACCGATCGAGGATCATCTTCGGAAGACGGAAGGCGGGGATTCCGTATCGCATCATGCCCCCGACTTTGTCCATGCGCTCGAACATCGTAATGCGATAGCCGCGCTCGGCAAGTTTGATGGCAATGGTGATGCCCGCAGGTCCCGTTCCGATGATCGCCACGCGCTGACCTTTATCGGGCTCGCGATTGATGCTCACCTTGTCGAGGTACGCGTCGGAAATATAATTCTCGATGCTCGGAATGTTGATCGCCGCTCCTCGTCGCCCTTGAATGCAATTGCCTTCGCATTGGTTCTCGTGATCGCAGACGAGCGAGCACACCACGCTCAACGGATTGTTATCGAACAGCATGCGACCCGCCTCGGCGCTCTCGCCAGCCAGGAACAATCGGATCATCTCGGGAATGTTGGTTTCGACGGGGCAACCCTTGAGTCTGCAAAGCGGCTTCTTGCATTGAAGACAACGCCGCGCCTCATTGATAACGTGAACAGCCATCGTGCTCCCTCCCAAAACATTTCGGTTGCGGCTAGTTTACACGAAAAAATTTCGGTTGTCATGCCCTATTAATGCTATAATAAATTGAAGGGAGGCGACGGCGATGAAATTTTTGGCAGGATTGTTGGCGATGGTCATGATGTTGGCATCGACGGCGAGCGCGGGCACGGTCGAGACGACGGGGCGAGGGATCGATCGGCAATCGGCAATTCGTGCGGCACTTCGTCAAGCGATCGAGATGGAGCTCGGGGCGGTCGTCGAGAGCCGTTCGCGCGTCAAGAACTATCAACTGATCGAGCAGGAGATCGCACTCAACAGTTCGGGCTTCGTCGAGCGCTACGAGATCATTTCCGAAGGTCAGCTCAACGGCATGTTCGAAGTCAAATTGCGCGCCGACGTTCAGAGCGAGAAGCTCCGCGCGGAACTGATGAGCCGCTTGCAAAAGAAATCTCTGATCGAAACGACGATGGACGATCCGCGGATCAAAGTGCGGGCGGTCGACGCGGGCGGCTTTGAATTGATCGCGGTCGAGAACGAATTTATCAAAGCGTTGAGAGCGCAGGGATTCAATTACTTCGTTGAGGAGATCGACAACGCCGATTACATTGCCGACATTCGAGTGAGCGACGAGGCGATCGCGGCTCGACTGATCAGCGCGGTTGACGGCAAGATCATTTGTGCGGAGAGTTTTGATAAGCGGAAGCGAATGTTCACCGACACCGAGCATTGGGCGATCAACAATGCCGCGAGAGTTTTGGCGCGCGCCGCACTCGAGAACGCCGCGCAGCTCGAGCAGCACATCACTCTGACGGTCGTGAGCCCGTCGATTGATCTCAACGCGCTGGTCGATCGTCTCAAGAGCATGTCGGGAGTGCATGACGTATTTCGCCGCAGTCTGATCGAGTTCGATATCAACTTCGACGGGACGGCAGATGATCTGGCGCGGGCGCTCGAGCGCGACGGCATGATCGTTCGAGAGTTGAGCGCGTCGACGATAAAAATATGATTATGCGGCAGGAAATTAAAAGCCGCCGTTGAAATAAGCAGGCAACAGATAATCGAGGGAGACCTCTTAGCGATCGACCGAAGGCAGTAGAGAATAATATTTTTTTTGGTGATTGATGATGACGGTTACAAAACTTCAATTGAATGCCGCTAGAAAATTTGTATGTCCGAAGTGCGGCGATGAGTTGCGCTATGAATCGGGAGGCGCGGTTCGGATAGTCAACGGCAAGGTCGACATGGAAGCAACGAAGCCTCGACAGATTTGCGATCACTGCAAAGTTTTCTATCGAGAGTTGCTCGGCTCGGGGTATTTCGATGAGTTTCCGTTGGAGGGCGAGGCGGTGAAGGCGACGCCCAAAGCTCCAACGCCCAAAGCTCAACCGTCGTCGGCGACGCCCAAGAAGCGAGTGATCTCGACCGGCGACATTCCTCCGACGCAACTCAAGCGCGAGGCGGACGGCAAATGTCCCTGCCCGCGTTGCGGAGATCGAATGGATTTCGTTGAGGCAGGACCGGTTCAGATCGTCAACGGCAAGCCCGACTTCAGCAATACCATGGATCATTTTGTGTGTCCGTACTGCAAATCTGTGTTTCGAAAGATCGTCGGTACCGATTACTTCCAATGGTCCGACAGATAAATTTTTGGGGGAATGTTGATGAGGAAGAGGAAGGGCATCAATTGGTTCGCGGTGTTGATGCTGATGGTGGTCGGCTACTTCCTGACGGTGCTGACGACTCAACAATTGCACTTGTCGCACGTGAGCGAAAGCCAGTATCTTGCCGACAAACGGCTTGAGGCTGCCAAGCATGAGAACGACAAGCTCAAAAAGCAGTACGAAGAACTGCAGGACGTATCGAACATCGAGCGGCTGGCACGCGAAGACCTCGGACTCGCCAAGCAGGGTGAGCTCCCCTATCAAACAGCGCGGTAGATTTCAACAAGGAGGATCAATCAGTTTTGTCCATTGAGATTGGGAACATCGTAGAAGGAAAGGTAACACGCATAACGGATTTCGGCGCGTTCGTCGAGCTCGAAGATCGCAAGAGCGGGTTGATTCACATCTCGGAGGTGGCGGACGTGTATGTTCGCAATGTGCGCGACTTCCTCTCTGAGGGTGATACGGTTCGGGCGAAGGTTATAAGCATCGACGACCGCGGCAAGATCGCGTTATCGATCAAGCAGTTGCAGCGCGACAACAATTCGGATCGGAACGGCGGCGGAGGAGCTCGAGCGCCGCGGCAGACGGGCGGCGGAGGCTTCCGCGGCAGAGGTCAGGGCGAGGCGCGTAAACCTCAACGCCAATTGTCGGCGTCGTTCGAGGAAAGACTGTCGAAATTCATGAAGGAGAGCGATGAGAAGTTAGCCGATTGGAAACGCAAAACGGATTCAAAGCGCGGCGGGCGCGGCTCCAGACGCTCCGACTAGCTGCCCCTTGCACTTTCTTTGCAGGGGGTGCTTTTTTTCAATCGGACATTGGGGGCGACGGTTTTATTTTTGTGGGGGGGGGGGGGGG
>JAFUXN010000006.1 GCA_017477125.1 Selenomonadaceae bacterium | reverse complement strand
GCAGATACAAAACTGTGCGGACGACGGTTAAAGGAAGGAGCGCCCGCCGGTTCGCGTGGCGGCTCGCTCCAATTCTCCGCGTCGACAACACGAGCGGGACGAGCAAAAAATTTTTGGGTGGCAGATACAAAACTGTGCGGACGACGGTTAAAGGAAGGAGCGCCCGCCGGTTCGCGTGGCGGCTCGCTCCAATTCTCCGCGTCGACAACACGAGCGGGACGAGCAAAAAATTTTTGGCAACCAAACAAACAGCGCGGCGTCCGTCGAATGACGAGACGGCGACGCGCATTTTTTACATCGATTGCGATCACCTCGGGAGGTTGAATTTTGGATCAAGGCTATGAACGTTAGAGACCGTAAGCGACTGCCGGCGATTGAGTACATGCGCGGGATTTCGATGTTGGGCGTGATCGGCATTCACATCGGCTCGCAGTACATCACCAATCCGCTGGCGAATGTAAATCTCGTTGCGCTTTTCGAGATCGTCACCCGATTTGCGGTGCCGATCTTCTTTTTCATTTCTGCCTTCGGACTGTTTTATCGTCTCGACCCGGATGCGCCGTTCGACTACAAGAATTTCATGCGTCGACGGTTCAAGACGGTGCTGATCCCTTATCT
Source organism: Selenomonadaceae bacterium (assembly GCA_017477125.1). Taxonomy (GTDB): domain Bacteria; phylum Bacillota; class Negativicutes; order Selenomonadales; family Selenomonadaceae; genus Quinella. Next base: position 6,039 of record JAFUXN010000006.1, on the reverse strand, counting down.
GGCGTGGTCGCTCTTCTATCTGCTCCACGACGGATTGTTTTATCGCGTCGGATTCCCCGCTCCCGACTATCTGCTCAAGATTTTGTTCTTCGGCGTCGCCAAGTACCAATTATATTTCCTGGTGATCCTGTTGTGGTTCTACGCGCTGATGCCGTTGTGGATCGCTATCGTCCGACGGATCACTCCGCGCGGATTGTTCGCGCTGTTGATCGTTCAGACGGCGTTCGATTACTTCTCGAGCTACAACCATGCATTCAACGCCTACGTCTGGTCATTGCCGCCCGACGATCTCCTGCGATGGTTCCTCTACTTCCGATTGAACTGGCTCGTGCTGCACTACGTGTTCATCTTCGTATTGGGAGGGTGGCTTGCCGTCCGTTGGGAGCAGTTTGATCGATTCATGCGTTCGAACGTCAAAGCGATCTCGATCGCATTCGTCGCGACGTTGATCGGCATGCTCGCCCACTACAATTACATCGTCAAGGTATGGGGCTTGCCTCCCGAGGCGGCGATCAACATCGCTCATCAACTGTCGCCGATCGGAATCCTCTACACGATCGCCGCGTCGATATTCTTCTTCGCGCTGTTCACCACCATCGACTTTGGAGCGTTGAGCAAAGTGTTATCGATGTTGGGGCGGCACTCGTACTTTGCATATCTGGTGCACCCGCTGGTGATCACTTATCTGATGCAGGCGTTGCAGTCGACGGGTCGGTTGTTGACGGCGCCGACGGTGCTCGGTTTGTACTTGGCGACGGTGGTCTTGTCATTGACAATCGCGGCGGGCTCGTTTAACATTGGAAAGAAATTCCCGCTCATAAACAAACTCACAATCGGAAAGTGATTCAACATGTCGATAAGAAAATTTTTGATCGCGGCGCTGATAGCAATGCTCTCAATGGGCTCGACGGTCGACGCCGCCGCTCGAGTGATCGAACGTGGCTCGGCGGCATCGAGCCGCGCTCAACAAGCCGAAGAAGTTGAAGACGGCGAAGAGGTGTCGTTGCCGCGAATGGATTTGCCGTCGATGACGGAGCCGCCGCCGAAGGAGGAGCCTCCCGAGGAACCGCCGTTTGATTGGACGGAGTGGGCTGATCCGTCGAAGCGCCCGCCGTCGGACGAGGACAATAAGCCGAAGGAAGGCTTACCGGATTACACGGAGCCCGGGGTCGAAACGGAACCGTCGAAGGAACCGGCGCCCGAGCCGCCGACGGTTGAGGAGGTTGAGGGCGTTGAGTTCAGGGTGGTGCATCGCGACGGCGTGATGGCGTTTGCGTTGATAGCGGATCACGAGCGTTATGATTTGCGCCCGACGTTGGCGCGAGGGATCATACCGGGGCGGGCGACGGTCAAGAGCATGAGCAGCGGGACGTTGGCGGCGATCAATGCGAGCTACTTTGGATTGAGCGGCGAGATATACGGTGTGACGAAGCTCGACGGGGTGATCGTTGGGACGACGTACTATACTCGCTCGGCGATGGGCATCAACGATGACGGCTCGACGATCTTTGGTCGGGTGGCTTATAAGGGAGTGCTGAAGCTCAAGGGCGCGACGGTGAACGTGGGCGGAGTGAATTGCGAGCGCGGCGCCGATACGCTGGTGGTGTACAACAATTATCAAGGAGCGACGACGCGGACGAACGATTTTGGAACGGAAGTCGTGATCGATCGTGACGGCGTGGTGCAGAGCGTGAACGTGGACAAGGGCAATGCGGCGATCCCTGCGGGCGGCTATGTGATCAGTGCGCATGGGACGGCGGTGCCTCCGTTGAAGAAACTCCGCGCGGGCGATCGGGTGAAGTTTGAGCAGAGCATCGTCGACGTGGACGGCGCGGGGAATTTTGATAATGCGTGGCATGTGATCGGAGCGGGACCGCGATTGGTGCGTGACGGTCGGGTGTACGTCAACGTTGTGCAAGAAGAATTTCCATCGGATATCAGGGTTGGACGAGCGCCGCGGTCGGCGGTGGGCGTGACGAAGTACGGCGATTATATATTTGCGGTGGTCGACGGCAGGCAAGCGCACAGTCGAGGATGTACGCTGAACGAGTGGGCGACGATCCTGCTGAATGATTTTGGAGCGGTGAATGCGATCAATCTTGACGGCGGAGGGTCGACTGAACTGGTGGTGCGCGAAAGCATAGTGAACAGTCCGAGCGACGGCAAAGAACGCCCGGTGGCTGATGCCCTCGTGCTCGTCAAGAAAGAATAATACCTCGGAGCAATCCGAGTTTTTTTATTGACAACGCGACCTTATAAGACGATAATTATGTTATTAACGTTAGGCGATGATAATATTTTCATGAGGAGGCATTGAGAGATGGCGACGACGAACAACATAACGAGCAATACGTTGGTGAGCGGGACTTCTTCGGCTGACACGATCACCAACAGCGGCTCGAACGTGACGATCCGCTCGGGGGCGGGCGATGATACACTCCGCAATTACGGTTCGAATGTGAAGATCAGTGCGGGCGACGGTAACGATTCGATCAGAAATTATGCAGACAATGTGACGATCGCTAATGCCGGAGGTACTCTTGCCGTTTACAACTCCGGCTCCGCACTCATCAACGGTTCCGGTTCCAACGAATTGATCAGCCTCGGCGGCTACCAAAGCAGTGTTACTGTTGGCGGTGGAGGAGGCAACGATACCATCATCGCCAACAATCATTCGACCGAGGTGTTCAAGTACGTCGGCGGCAATCTCCTCATAGAGAACTACAACTACGATGATACGCTTGAGTTCGTCAATGCGTCGCTCAACAACGTCACCACCGACGGCGGCAACCTCATCTTCAACACTTCAAAGGGCTCGATCACCCTGAAGAACATGGCTAATCACGCGATTACGATCAAGGATTCTAAGGGCAAGACCTCTACAAAAGTCTACGGCACCGGCTACCTCCCCAAGGACGTGATCAAGAATTACGTGCAGTCCGCTGCCACCTCCATGCTCTACGGCTCCAATCGCGTCGATGAGGCAATCCGCGCGGGCTCGCATTTCAGTTCGTTGCAAGATGTGATCGATCACATGGTCAGCGATTGTCGCAAAGCCAATGACGCAAAGACTTTCCTTAAGGATTATTGCGGAATCATCACCGATACCGCTGATACAGGCGCGATCATCGGTTGGCAAAACGGCGGCTTGACGGCAAAGACTTCCGAAACGATCTTGCTTGAGGAAGGCGATGCGGCTTACCCGTCGAGCACGACTTTCACCATCAGAGGTTTGGAGTTCAACGTGCCCGCAAAGAACACCCTCACCGAAAAAGAGCAACTTGTAATTCAAGGGTTATATTCTTGGTGGGCAGACAATGCGCTCAAGCTCATCGAGGAAACTTATGGTGTGACTTTTAACGATCAGGCGGTCAAAATATCCCTTTTGGATGACAACGCCATGTCTGCTTGGGGACATGCTTGGTATGAGAAAACAGACTACGGTGTCGACATCAACATGGACAAGACTTCGTTCAATGCTGATGATAAAAATGGCAGAGGGCTTGACGGTTTATTTGCACACGAGCTCACTCATATTGCGCAATACGTATCCGGCATCAGAAACGGCATGACCCGATACATGTCGGAAGGCATGGCAGATTTAACCGACGGCGAGAGCAAATACCTGTACGGACTTGCGGGAAATGCCGATTTGCTTGCGACATACCTTGATGTCAATAACATGCTTAGCGGTAGTAATGTTTATGCGACAGGCTATCTCTTTTGGCGCTACTACATGAAGCAAACGGCAGACGTTTACAATCCGAACAATGTTTATACTTGGACAGAAAATGCGGTTCTCAATGGTACTTCGGCAGACGAATTGATGACAGCTCGAGGCAAAGGGATTACTCTCAATGCGGGAGCAGGTAATGACACGGTCACAGCTTATGGTAAGGATGAATTAATCAACGCCGGGGTCGGCAATGATGTTATCTTGAGCAGTAGCCTGACGGGAGGCTCGACGATTCTTGCAGATGACGGTGAAGATACGATTCGGAATTACGGATCGTCAGTCACGATTAACTCGGGCGAGGGCAATGATTCAATCAAAAATTGGGGCTCCGATGTAGCGATTAATGGAGGTATCGGCTCCGATACGATAGATAATTATGTATCGAATGTAACGATAGAAAGCGGAAAGGGCGCAGATTATGTTTACAGTAGCAGTGATGCTTCAATTCTTGCAATCAACGTGGGTGACGGAAATGACTCAATCAGAAATCAAAGCACGAAAGCGACGATCAACGGTGGTGCCGATGACGATTCAATTAGAAACTGGGGCTCGGACGTGACGCTCAATGGCGGCGATGGCTCCGATACTGTTGATAACTATGTGTCGAAAGTATCGATAGAAGGCGGAGCAGGCAATGATTACGTTTACAGCAGCGCTGACGCGTCTTTTGTTGCAATCAACGGAGGCGAGGGCAATGATTCAATCAAAAATTGGAGCACGGCAACTACGATAAATGGTGGCGCCGATGACGATTCAATTAGAAACTGGGGCTCGAACGTGACGATTGATGGCGGCGCCGGTTCCGATATTATTGATAATTATGCGTCGAAGATGATGATAGAAAGCGGAGCAGGTGATGATTATGTTTACAGCAACGATGACACGTCGCTTGTTGCGATCAATGCTGGTTCGGGCAATGACACCATCAGAAATGGGAGTTCGGCTGTGACGCTCGACGGGGGATCGGGCGATGATTCAATCAGGAATTGGGGCTTGATTGTAAAGATAAATGGAGGAGCTGGCGACGATGTTATTAAGAATTACGGCTCGAATGTGACCATCGACTCGGGAGCAGGTAATGATATAATCGATACCGGTTGGGGCAAAAAAGAGGTAATCGTTTACGGCGACGGCAATGATCTGATCAGGAATTTTGATTCGAGCGACGTGATCCGAATCGCCGCCAACTCCATCAGCACTCAGATATCAGGCAGTGATTATATCATTGATGTGTATGGTCGTAACACCGGCTCGATCACGTTGGAAGGAGCTGCGCGCAATGTGACGAGCGCCAATATTGTTTTCACTAGGCAAAATGGAACCGGCGTGATCAATAATAACAAGAACGGAGTGACGGTCAAAGGCTCGAGCGGAGCCGATTCGATTGTGAGTAGTGGGGCGCAGGTGACGATTGTTCCCGGGGCAGGCAATGATACGATCACAGGTTCGAAGAATGCGGATGTGATCTTGGTGTCGCCGACGGACGGGAAGGATTTAGTGACGAACTTTGGAGTGGGAGACACGTTGCGAGCGGCAAGCGGAACGTTGAAGACAGGAGTGTCGGGGTCGAACTACTTAGCGACGATCTCAGGGAATGGAAGCACGGCGGTGGTGACGTTGAAGGGCGCGGCATCGAACGTGTTGAGCGTGAAAGGTTCGAATGCGGTGCTGACGAGCGGCAAGCGGATAGCGAGCACTAGCAACGCGACGATGTTGAGCGGGTCGAGCTATGCGGATTTGATAATTGCATCGGGCAAGAGCGTGACGATAAACGCAGGGAAGGGCAACGATACGATCTTGGGTTCGAAGAACGCGGATGTGATCTTGGTGTCGCCGACGGACGGGAAGGATTTAGTGACGAACTTTGGAGTGGGAGACACGTTGCGAGCGGCGAGCGGTACATTGAAGACAGGAGTGTCGGGGTCGAACTACTTAGCGACGATCTCAGGGAACGGAAGCACGGCGGTAGTGACGTTGAAGGGCGCGGCATCGAACGTGTTGAGCGTGAAGGGTTCGAATGCGGTGCTGACGAGCGGCAAGAGGATAGCGAGCACCGGCAGCACGACGATGTTGAGCGGGTCGAGCTATGCGGATTTGATAATTGCATCGGGCAAGAGCGTGACGATAAACGCAGGGAAGGGCAATGATACGATCCTGGGTTCGAAGAACGCGGACGTGATCTTGGTGTCGCCGACGGACGGGAAAGATTTGGTGACGAACTTTGGAGTGGGAGACACGTTGCGAGCGGCGAGCGGAACGTTGAAGACAGGAGTGTCGGGGTCGAACTACTTAGCGACGATCTC
>JAFUXN010000044.1 GCA_017477125.1 Selenomonadaceae bacterium | reverse complement strand
TTCGAGAAGTTCAACGACGTTGGAGGGCGGAGGAAAAAAGACGGGCGCCCGCCATGTCATGGGGCGGCTCGCCCTACTCCTTTCAATAAGTTCAACGACGTTGGGGACGGCGGATAAAAAGACGGGCGCCCGCCTCCCGCATGGGGCGGCTCGCCCTATCCTCTTCGAGAAGTTCAACGACGTTGGGGGTGACGGATAAAAAAGAAGGGCGACCGCCTCCCGCATGGGGCGGCTCGCCCTATCCTCTTCGAGAAGTTCAACGACGTTGGGGGCGACGGATTAAAAAAATGGGCACCCGCCTCCGATGCCGGCGGCTCGCCCGCTCCCGTTTGTAGCTCACAAATTTTCCCCAACGGCGGTGAAGGCAGGGCGGGCGCCCCGCGCGGAAGGCGCCGCCCGCTCCTTTTCAATCATCTCAACGATTTAAAAGTGGCTCACCCGCTCCCGTTCTGCAGCACCAAATTTTTGCCGCTCACAATTTTCTTCGACGGCGATGAAGGAAGGGCGTGCGCCCCGCGAACACGGCACCGCCCGCTCCTTCTTTCAATCATCTCAACGGTCCGGAGGCGCCGAGAATTCTCGGCGCGCCCAACCTTATTTCCTTTTCAAAGGAGGTCGACATGAAACCCGATCTGGAAGAATATATCAGTCGAGCTGCCGACGAACGCATCATCGCGCTCGAACAGGAGCTCACTCTCGACGTCGAGACGCCCGTTTCGATCTATCTCAAACTCGTCGGCAACGGCAAGGGCTATATCCTTGAGTCCGTCGACACCACACAAGAGGCGTTCGGTCGTTACAGTTTCATAGGCGGCGAGCCCTGCGCTCGTCTGCAGGTTTATCCCAACAAGCTCCTCATTCTCGAGGGCGATCGTTTGCGTTCGCTCAACGGCAAGCCCGTCGACACTCTCAAAAAGTACATGCACCGTTGGAAGGTCAAGGGCAACGGCGAGCCGCTCATGAACGGCGGACTCGTCGGTTATCTCAATTACGAGATCGGGGCGACGTTCGATCGTGTCAGAGGCGTCGAGCTCGATGAGGAAGAACTGCTCGGCGAACTGATGATCAGTCGGTTGATGGTCATTCACGACGCGCTCAAGCAGACCGTTCGTCTTGTGTATCTGTCCGAAGTCGATCCCGACGAGCCTCAACGCAGTTATGTGATCGCTCAACAGCAATTGAGCGCCGTCGTCAAGAAGTTGAGGGCGCCGTTGCCGACGGGCGAGATCATTTCCGCGACGCTCAAATCGGCGACGGAGATCAAGATCGAGCGTCCGCCCATGCCGCAACAGTTCGCCGACATGATTTCGACGATCCAAGAAAATATTTTGAGCGGCGAAGTGTTTCAGGTGGTGCCGTCGGTGCAATTCAAGGAGCGCTTGACCCGATCGGGTTTTGAATACTATCGACGGCTGCGGCAGGTCAACGGCTCGCCCTACATGTATTATATCAACTTCGGCGAATACAAATTGTGCGGAGCGTCGCCGGAGATGCTCGTGAAGGTTCAGGGGCGGCGCGTGTGGACGTTCCCAATCGCCGGCACTCGTCCGCGCGGAGCCACGCCCAAAGAAGACGCTCGGCTTGCCGACGAACTTTTGCACGACGAGAAGGAGCTTGCCGAACATGCCATGCTGGTCGATCTCGCTCGAAACGATCTCGGTCGACTGTCGGAACCCGGCACCGTTCGAGTGACCAAACTTCGCAGCGTTGAGAAGTTCAGCCACGTGATGCATTTGGTGTCGAGCGTCGAGGGCACGTTGAGATTGAATTATGAGGCGCTCGACGTGTTGAAGGCGACATTCCCCGCCGGCACCGTCAGCGGCGCGCCCAAACTCCGCGCGATGGAATTGATCAATGAACTCGAGCCGGTGCGTCGAGGGAGTTATGCGGGTGTGGTCGGCTACATGGATTTCGCGGGCAATCTCGACATGTGCATCGACCTTCGAACGATGAGGATCGAACGCGATCGGATCGGAGTGATTCAAGCGGGCGCGGGCATTGTCGCCGATTCGATCGCGCTCAACGAATGGAACGAGATACTCAACAAGGCGGCGGCGATGCGTCAGGTCGTGCGGGAGGTGGAGAACAATGGTGCTGCTGATTGACAACTACGACAGCTTTGTTTATAACGTGTATCAACAGTTGTCGGAGCTGGGTGCGATAGTCGACGTGAAGCGCAACGATGAGGTGACGGTCGCCAACGTGAACTATCGCAAGTATCGCGGCATAGTGATCTCGCCGGGTCCGGGCGTACCTTCGGAAGCGGGCGTGAGCGAAGAGATGATCCGCGAGTTCGAAGGCAAGCTGCCGATCCTCGGGATATGCTTGGGGCATCAGGCGATCGGAGAAGTCTACGGCGGGCGGATCGTTCGAAGCAAACGGTTGGTGCACGGCAAGACGTCAAGGCTGATCCATAACGGTCGGGGGCTCTATGAGGGACTGGCGCCCGATGTTGAGGTCGGTCGATATCATTCTCTGATCGTCGAGCGCGAGAGCCTTCCCGATTGCTTGGAGGTGACGAGCGAGCTCGAGGACGGAACGATCATGGGATTGCGGCACAAGGAGTTTGAGATTGAAGGCGTGCAGTTCCATCCCGAATCGATCTTGACGCCCGACGGTCGAATCATGATGCAGAATTTCTTAAAGCGGTTTAACTGATCGATCGCAAAAAAAAAATCCGCGCGGAGGTCAGAAGTGAAGTTCCTCCCCCGCGAGGATCCGTCTGATGTTGTCCTTATGTCTGACCAGCACAAACACCGTCGCCGCCGCACAGAAGTATATCAGCGGCTTCGGATAGAGGAACGCCGCCGCCAAGATCGGTGCGCAGATCGCCGCAATGCAACTCGCGATTGATACCGTTCGCGTCAGCCCGAAACATATGCCCCACACTATCAATAAGCACACCGCCACTTGAGGCATCAGGCAGGCAAGGCAGCCCAGCGATGAGGCAACCGCCTTGCCGCCTTTAAATTTGAGGAAGATCGACAGGCTGTGACCGATCAGCACCGCCGCCGCCACCGCGATCGCATCGTAGACGAACGATGAATACTGCAGGCAGATCAGGCACGCCGCATATCCTTTGCCGAAGTCCAAGAAGAATGTCAGCAGTCCCGCCGTCCGTCCGAGACATCGCCAAGCGTTTGTCGCGCCGATGTTGTGTGATCCCACTTCTCTCAGATCGGTGTGCCAAATCAATTTCCCGACGATCAACCCGAACGGGATCGACCCGAGCAGATACGCCATCAACACCAATCGCATGTCGGGAACGTATTCGCTCAACATCGCGCTCACCTCCTGTAATCGTTCGGCTCGGGCGCGCGAACATCATATGAATCATCGTAAGGCTCCCGCTCATAATTCTGTTCGTAAGGTCGATCGTATGAACGACTGTCGTAGCCGCGATCGGATCGATCCTCCCGATCATAATTATCATATCGATCGGATCGCTGATCGGATCGCTCGGGCTGCTCATATCGATCATAATCATCGACGCGCTCAACCCGCTCGCTCCGATCGTAATCGCTCGATCGATCAGACCGATCGTAATCGTCAACGCGCTCAACTCGATCCGATCGATCAATCCGATCAGTTGTTCGATCGTTGCGATCATAATCGTTGCGATCATCCCGATCATTTCGGTCGAGCCGCTCATAATCATTCGAGCGATCGATCCGTTCAATCCGCTCGGTTCTCTCCGTTCGCTCGTTGTCCCGATCGCGGGAGTACGGACGCCCGACGGGATTATCATCGCCCGCTTGCGACGCACGATCGGGGATCGACGATTGATATTCGGACGCCGCATCTCTCATGCGCTCGCGCAGGAACGGATCGACCTCGATGCCCAACGTGTCAGCGACCGACAGCCGCACCATCTCGACATCGGGAATCCAATACGAAATGTCGTCGATATAGATCGGGTGACCCGGTACCATGTCCATCTCGATGCCGTTCTTGTAAGCGTCGTTGAGGGAGCCGGCGAGCTCGAGCACTTGACGCATCGACAGATCGGTGTTGACGGCGTCGATCATCTCGCTGATGAGCCCGGGGATTTTGGGAATGATCGCCGGCGATGTCAGCTTGTCGACCACCGCCGCGATGAACTTCTGCTGGCGCTTCACTCGACCGATATCGCCTTCGGAATCTCGATATCGAACGTAGGTGACGGCATCGGCTCCGTCGAGATGTTGAAAGCCGGGGTAGAGATCGATCACCAGCCCGCCGTCGTCGTCCCACGGGTCTTCGTAGTACATGCGCTTTTCGACGTCGATATCAACGCCGCCGATCGCATCAACGAAATCGACAAATGAACGCGTGTTGACGGTGACATAATGATCGATGTCGATGCCGAGGAAATTCTCAACGGTGTTCTCGGCGAGACGCACGCCGCCGTAAGCATAAGCGGCATTGATCTTGTCGAAGCCGCGGTTGCCGATCTTGACGCGAGTATCGCGCGGGATCGACAGCAGCGCCGCTTGATTGGTGATCGGATCGATGGTGGCGACGATGATCGTATCGGATCGACCGACGTCATCAACGCGCTCGTCGACGCCCATGATCAACACGGTCGTCTTGTCGGAGACTTTCAGCAGTTGATCCTGCTCGAGATCAAAGACGTCGGCGAGATGTTGACTGTCGGGGTTGGGGAGATGTTTGATGGTGTTGGCGGCGAACAGAGCACCGGCGGCGGCGGACGCAAAGAAGCATGCGATCAATAAAAATACCGGCCAGAAGCGACGAGTCTTCTTGCGCGGTCTGCGTGGCGGTAACGATTTATCTTCAGCCAATGATTGATGACCTCATTTCTAATTTGACGAGTTAATTTCATAATAGGGATTTTAACGCAAAGGTCGAAGGAGTGCAAGCCCATGGGCATAGAAATCGAACGCAAATATTTGGTGACGACATTGCCGCCGCTCGATGCGGGCGTGCGGATTGTGCAAGGGTACTTATCGTTTGAACCGCTGGTGCGAGTGAGATTGGCGGGCTCGACGGGACGATTGACGATGAAATTCCGCGCGGGAGGGATCGCTCGACGAGAATATGAGTATGAGATACCGACGTCGGACGCGGAAGAATTGTTTGATCAGTGTCGCGGATCGTTGATCGAGAAGGTGAGGTATCGGCTCGGACGGATTGAGCTCGATGTGTTTGAGGGCGACAACGACGGATTGATCGTTGCGGAGATCGAGTTGAGCGACGAGAATGAGGCGGTTGAGCTTCCCGATTGGATCGGTCGGGAGGTGACGGGATTCAAGCGATATTTAAATTGTGAGTTGGTCAAACGACCGTATAAAGTTTGGACGAGGGCGGAGCGTTTCGATGAGTGAGTGGGAATTACTGTTGAGGTTGGCGCTGTCGTGTGTATTGGGCGGCGTGATCGGATATGAAAGGCAGTCGCGACGGAAGGTCGCGGGATTGCGGACAAATATTTTGGTGTGTCTGGGCTCGTGTTTGATCATGGTGTTGTCTGAGGCGTTATATCTGAACGTCGAAGGCAGGACGAATGCCGATCCTGCCCGACTGGCGGCGCAAGTGGTGAGTGGCATCGGTTTCCTGGGCGCGGGCGCGATCATGAAGGAAGGCTTGACGGTCATCGGCTTGACGACGGCGGCGTGCTTATGGGTGGTCGCGGGCGTGGGGCTGGCGGTAGGCGCGGGCTACTATGCGGGCGCGCTGTTCACGACGGCGCTGGTGTTTGCGACGCTCGGGACGTTGAGTCGCATCGACGAATGGTTGATGCACGAGAAGAATTTGACGGTGCTGCTCCATTGTTCGGAGCGACCGGGGCAGATGTTGATAGTCAATCGGACGCTCGAGAGCATGGATTTGAGGATCAGATCGGTGAAGGTTCGCGCCGACGACAGTGAGGGCGGGCTGATGTACATTGAGCTTGACGTATATAATCATGGGAATGCGCGGAGCGTTGATGTGATCGAGAAGTTGAGGGTGCTCGACGGCATGGTGAGCGTGAAGGTGACGTGACGCTTGACAGTTTGGAGCATCGATGATAAGATTGCGGCGAATGCGGAGAGGTGTCCGAGTGGTTTAAGGAGCCGGTCTTGAAAACCGGTGATGCCGCAAGGCACCGTGGGTTCGAATCCCACCCTCTCCGCCAGTTCCTTCAAAAGGAACCGAACAGCAGACGCGATAATATGCTTAACGCGAAATATTGTCGGCGACCGCGATCGTGCGTCGTCGGCTCAACACATAGAGACGGAGTTGATGGCAATGGCATTGAGACCACCTGACGCTCCGTCTTTGCATTTCAAGGAGCGTGAAGGATTCATCACCACGGCGGTCGACGAGCCCGAAGAGGAATTTGTTGAGGAGGAGCCCGTTGAGGGCGAGGAAGAATTTATTGAGGAGGAGCCCGTTGAGGGCGAGGAGGAGTTTGTTGAGGAAGAGCCCGTTGAGGACGACGAAGAATTTTGGGAGGAAGAAGAGCCCGTTGAAGAGGAGTCCGTCGAAGAAGTAGAGGAGGAGCCGCAAACATTCATTGAGCAGGCACTGCCGGGACTGCCGGAGCATCGAGAGCCGACGGTGGTGTTGCAGCCTGCGGACACGGGCGGGCGAACGGGGACGGCACTGCCCACGCCTCAACAGATGCAGGAATACTCGCAGCCGGAGAACCGCGGCAAGGCGATCATCAGACATTTTGAGGAAGAAGACCGTCGAATGAACGAGCAGCGGACGGAGACGACGGTTGAGACCAAAGACGATTCGATCTTCAACTTTGAGATGACGCCGCCCGAGGTCGGAGGCGGAACGAAATGGCTGTTGTTGATAGCGGCGCTGACTGTGCTGGGTTATACGGTGGTGCGGCAGCTGGCGATGGATCCGATCAAGCCGACGCGAGCGCGCATGGATGAGTTATCGATCGGCAATGAGATCAAGAAGCCGCCGGTGGTGAAGCCGAAGGTGAAGATGCCTCCACCGACGACGGAGAAGGACGCGTTGAGACATAAAGTCGTGCAACGTTCGGCGACGTCGACAAATATGCAATCGAGTGCGCCGGCATCAAAGGCGTCGAAGGAAGAATTGATCGAGAGGGCGTTGAAGGAAGTGCGAGCGGCGTCGGAAGCGTCGGAGCAGGTTGAGCGCAAGCAAACTCCTCGTCCGCGGCAGGCGCCCAAGCTCGAGAACAAGCCCGACGATGTCAAGCACATCGAGATCAGGATATGAGCGCAAAAAAATTGGAGCCGCCATCGGCTCCGTTTTGTTTTTGCAACGAGACGCTCAACGGACGGGATCAACGCCCCAGCCATGAAGAATTTCAACCGCTTGCTCGACCACCGTCGGCAATATTTTTTTCATGTCGCTCGATAAATCAACGCTCGCCTCCATGTCGAACGGTTGAGCGCCGAGCACGATCACTTCTTCGATCGGTCGACCCGTCAGCTCGAGCAACGTCAAGACTTCTTCGATCCCAACCTCGTGCGCCGAGATTTTCTGTCGAAAGTGAGCTTTGATCTCGTCGCCCGCCAATCGATAAATCGTCCCCGGCTCGAGCCCGCCATCGACCGCATCAACGATCAACAGCTTCTTCGTCCCGGTGATGAAATGCGTCAGCTCCATGCCGAGCGTCCCGCCGTCGACCAGTTGAACGTTGTCGGGGAACTCGTAATGCTCGTTGAGATAATTGATCACATGAACGCCAAAGCCCTCGTCGGTCAAGATCAGATTGCCCACGCCGAGCACCGTGATCTCCCGCGTGTATAAGCCTTCCATCGATCAAACCTCAATCGGCATCAATCGGCTTGACCCGAGTGCTGATGATGAACATCGCCAACACCAGCGCGCCGAAGCCCGTCGCCAGCCCGAGCCAACCGTTTTGAGTGAGACCGTCGACGATGTAGCCGACAATGCAGCACGCCGATACAACCAGCACGTAAGGCACTTGAGTCTCAACATGCTCGAGGTGATTGCATTGAGCGCCCGCCGACGCCAGGATCGTTGTGTCGGAGATCGGCGACGCATGATCTCCTCCGACCGCGCCCGACAAGATCGCCGCCACGCACAACACCAACATCGGATAGAGATCGGTGTTCGTCGCATCGAGAACCGCCATCGCGATCGGGATCAAAATGCCGAACGTTCCCCACGATGTCCCCGTCGCGAACGCCAGCCCTATCGCCACCAGGAAGAATATCAACGGCAGGAACATCATCACCGACATGTGCGCCTTGACCACTTCGCCCACGTAGCCGCCGAGGTTTAAGTAATCGGCGCTACAGATGCCCGACAGCGACCACGCCAAGCACAAGATGAACACCGCCGGCGTCATTGCTTTGAAACCTTGAGTGAAGCTCTCGCAGAACTCACTGAACTTCACCACTCCGCGCGGAAGATACAAGAACGCGGTGAACACGAACGCGATGAACGATCCGATCACCAGCGCCTTCGACGAATCGCAATCGGCAAACGCGTCGGCGATCCCAACGCCCTCGTTGTGAATGCCGCCGGTGTAGAGCATGCCGTAGATGCACGCGCCGATCAATACGATCAACGGCAACACCAGATCGATGATCTTGCCGTGCCCCGTCGTCGGCTGATTGTCTTCAACCGCATCGCGATACTCCTCAGGGATTTGGAACGAGCGCTTGTTGTCCCGCACCACTTGACCCATCGTCGCAAAGTCTCGCCCCGTCGCAATGATGAAAATCATGAACGCCATCGTCAGCCAAGCGTAAAGATTGAATGGGATCGTCTCCAAGAAGATCGTAAAGCCGTCGACCGTCGAGCCTTCGGGCAACGATGATCCGACCGCCGCCGCCCAGCTCGAAACCGGCGCGATGATACAGATCGGAGCAGCCGTCGCGTCGATCACGTACGCCAATTTCGCCCGAGCGATCTTAAATTTATCCGTCACAGGACGCATGACCGTGCCGACCGTCAGGCAGTTGAAATAGTCATCGATGAAGATCGTCACGCCCAACAGCGCCGTCAAACCCAACGCGCTCCGCTTGCCTTTGATCACCGAGCGAGACCATTCACCGTAAGCGCGCGTTGCTCCCGATTTCGAGATCGCCGCCACCAATATGCCCAGGATCACCAGGAACACGAGAATGTTGACGTTGCCGCCGACCTTCGCCTCCATCACTTCGAACATCGCAACGATCGCCTCGAGCGGATTGCCTCCCGAGTAGAGCATCGCGCCCGAGAAGATGCCGATGATGAGCGACATATAAACTTCTTTGGTCCACAGCGCCAAGATGATCGTGATGATCGGCGGCAACAGTGACCATGCGGATTGTTCCATTAATCAAATCCCCCTTTGGAAAAAATTCGCGGGTATTCTACAACAAAACGCGCGCCGCGGCAATACTTAATTTGATCGACGGCAGGATTTTGGAATTTGAAAATCGAATAAGCCCGCATCGAAAGAAATTGGGAGGTAGTGAAGCGATGGGCGCGGTGCGATCGATGAGGACGCAATTCATCTTGATGATGGTGATGGCGTCGATAATCACAATGCTTTGCGTGGGAGCAATCTTTACAAAGAACATCTTGAGCAGTTCGGAAAATGAGATTGAAAACTATCGGACGATGCTCATGGAAGATGTCGAACGCGAGCTCAGAAATGAAACAATGACGGCGGTAAGCATAATCGAATCGGTTTACAAGCGTCAACAGTCGGGACAACTCACGGAGGCGCAAGCCAAAGAAGAGGCGGCGGCGCTCATTCGCAATCTCCGTTACGATGACGGCGCGGGATATTTTTGGATCGATACTTACGAGGGCATCAACGTGGCGCTGTTGGGACGAACGGAGACCGAGGGCAAGTCGCGCCTTGACGCAACCGATCCGACAGGCAAGCAGTACGTTCGCGAGATGATTCAAATCGGTCAGCAGCCCGGCGGCGGCTTCACCGATCTCATGTTCGCCAAACCCAACTCGGCGACGCCGTTGCCCAAACGCAACTTCACGATGTCGTTTGCGCCTTACAGATGGGTAATCGGCACGGGCGTATGGATCGATTACATTGATAGCAAGATAGCCGAAGAGCAGAAGAAAGTCGATGAGAATTTCCGTTCGAACATGATGTTGACGATCGGCGTGACGGTCGTGCTCGAAATTTTGATCTGCCTGCTCGCGGGACCGTTGTCGGCGAAATTGATCGCTCCGATCAGAGACGTGACCAAAACTCTCGAGACATTGGCGACGGGCGATTTCCGAAAGCCGGCGCAAGAACACATTGACGTTGATCGCGATGACGAGATCGGCGTGATGGGACGAGCGGCGATCAATCTTCGTTCGAACGTTCGAGAGATGTTGCAACGCGTGGTGGCGGCGGCAGAACAAGTAGCGGCGGCGTCGGAGCAATTGACGGCGTCGGCTGATCAGTCGTCGGTGGCGATCAATCAGGTGGCGGAATCGATCACGACGGTGGCGGGCGCGTGCAACGAGCAGTTCACCGAGGTTGAGAACGCGGGGCATCAATCGGATCAGCTCAAGCAGAACATGAAAACCTTTACCGACATGCTCACGACGTCGGAGAATAAGATCAAGGCGACGAACGAGGCGGCGGATTTGGGCGATAAGAGCGTGGCGGCGGCGGTCGATCAGATGAAAGTGATTGAGTCTGCAGTCAGCGATACCGCCGACGTCATTGCCAAACTCGGCGAGGAATCCGATAAGATCGG
The DNA here is from genome assembly GCA_017477125.1 of Selenomonadaceae bacterium. Lineage (GTDB taxonomy): Bacteria > Bacillota > Negativicutes > Selenomonadales > Selenomonadaceae > Quinella. The sequence continues at coordinate 3,018 of JAFUXN010000044.1, read as the reverse complement.
CAAGATAGTCGAGGCGATCGCGGCGATATCCGATCAAACGAATTTGTTGGCGCTCAACGCGGCGATCGAGGCGGCGCGCGCGGGAGAACATGGACGCGGCTTTGCTGTTGTGGCTGATGAGGTTCGGAAGTTGGCGGAGCAGTCGCAGAGTTCTGCTCGAGAGATATCCGATCTGATCGGCTCGATCCAAGAGAAGGCGCAAGCGGCAGTTACATCAATGCAAACGGGCGTCGACAAGGTGCGAATCGGAACCGAGGCAGTGACGGGCGGCGGTCAAGCGTTCAAGCAGATTGCCGACATGGTGACGGAGGTCGCGAATAACTCTCGACGCATGGGCGAAATCGTTTCAACGTTGGTCGACAGCACCGACGAGATCACCAAATCGGTTGAGAACATCAACTCCAAGAGCCGTGAGGTGGCGAAGGAATCTGAAACGGTGTCGGCGGCGAGCGAAGAGCAGACGGCGACGATGCATGAGATCGCGGATGCCAGCCGTTCGTTGGCGACGCAGGCTCAACAGATGCAAGAAGTGATCTCGCGCTTCAAAGTATAACAGCGGCTGAGTGTAAGTTTTCAGGGGTGCGGGTGAAAGAAATCGGGCGCCCGCCTCCGCGCGGGGCGGCTCGCCCTTGTCGTTGAGCCTGAAATCTTTAGGGGTCAATAAAATTTTATGGGCGTTGAGAAAAGGAACGGGCGCCCGCTTCCGCCAGAGGCGGCGAGCCCTTATCCCTTTCGACTGAAATATTTTCATTGGTTCAACCGTTGAGGGGGCGACGGATAAAAAAAGCGTCGTGCGTCCCGCGACGAGACGCCGACGCTTCCTTCGATGCTCCCAAGGGTCGAAGTGCGGCGAAGGAAATAGACGGGCGCCCGCCTCCGAAGCCGGCGGCTCGCCCTTGTCGTTGAGCCCGAAACCTTTAGGATCATCAAAGTTTTATAGCGCAGAAAAAATTTTTATGAGCAATAGGGAAGGGCAGGCGCCACGCGAACCAGGCGCCGCCCGCTCCTTCTTTCGGGGGCAGCAGAAAATCTTTGGAGCGCCGGACGTGAGCCCGGCATCGTCAGAGTCAGATTAAATTTTTTTTGGAGGGACTGCATTGGATTTTGGAGCAATGGACATATCAGTCGGTGAGGACTGCGGCGTGTTCGGCATGTACGATCTCGACGGTGGCGACGTCGCCCCGACCATCTACTACGGACTTTATGCGTTGCAGCACCGCGGGCAGGAGAGCGCCGGTATCGCCGTCACCAATACCTCCAACGGCAAGGACAAGGTCTTCTGCCATAAGGGACTCGGCAGGATCAATCAAGTGTTTCGTCGCGAAAATCTCAAGTCGCTCGACGGCAATCTCGGCGTCGGTCACGTCAGATACTCTACCGCCGGCGCCTCCACTCACGAGAATTCTCAACCGCTCGTGCTCGCCTACATCAAGGGCACTCTCATGCTCGCCCACAACGGCAATCTCGTCAATGCTCCTCAGCTCCGTCGTGAGCTCGCCGCCAACGGCGCCATCTTCCAAACCACCATCGACACCGAGACGATCGCTTATCACATCGCTCGAGAACGCATCGAGACCAAAAACGTTCAGGACGCCGTCGTTCGAGCGTTGCGCAGAGTTGTCGGCTCCTACTCGTTGGTCGTCGCCAGTCCCAGAAAGTTGATCGGCGCCCGCGATCCGTTCGGTTTCCGTCCGTTGGTGCTCGGCAAGAAGGACAACGCTTATATCATCGCGTCCGAAACTTGCGCGCTCGACACCGTTGATGCAGAGTTCATTCGCGACATCGAGCCCGGCGAAGTCGTCACCATCGATCACGACGGCAATGTCGAATCCAATCTCGATCTTGCGATCCCCAAACATCTGACTGCCCGTTGCATTTTCGAGTATATTTATTTCTGTCGTCCCGATACCGTTTTCGACGGCATGGACGTCACACGCTCGAGGATCATTGCCGGTCGCTTGCTCGCCAAAACTCATCCCGTCGATGCCGATATCGTTGTGGGCGTGCCGGAGTCGGGCAACATGGCGGCGCTCGGCTTCTCAATGGAGTCGGGCATTCCCTACGGCATCGCCTTCACCAAAAACACTTACGTCGGTCGAACATTCATCAAGCCCCAACAATCGAGCCGCATTCAGAGCGTGAAGGTCAAGCTCAACGTACTGCGCGAGATGGTTGAGGGCAAGCGCATTGTGATGGTCGACGACTCGATCGTTCGCGGCACGACCAGCGATCAGATCGTGACGATGCTCCGTCGAGCGGGCGCCAGAGAAGTTCACATGCGCGTGTCGAGCCCGCCCTTCTACCACCCGTGCTATTTCGGCGTCGATATCCCGTCGGAAGATCAATTGATCGCGCACAATCGGACGGTCGAGGAGATAAGAGACCTCATCGGCGTAGACTCGTTGGGGTACCTGCCGATCTCTTGTCTCAACGAGATGGCGGGCGGATTGCCGATCTGCACGGCGTGCTTCAGCGGGATTTATCCGATCGAGCCGCCGAGTGAGGACATCAGAGGAGAGTATGTAAAATGATCAAGAGATTTTTCGGCGCGTTGCTGACGTTGATCTGTTTTATGACGGCGACGGCGTTGGCGGCGGACAAGAGCGATTGGTACGATAAGAGTTACAACTTCAAAGCGATCCGCAGCGCGATGGTGTACTCGATGGATTTCAGCGATGCCGACGGCGTTAACAGTGATATCGAGGCGCGCGAGCTCAACGAGATATACCTTGACGCGTCGCAGATACCGAGTTATCAGATGTATTCGGAGAAGATCAGCGCGGTCGGCGAGACGACCATCACGATCACTGCCGAGCTCGTCGACTACAAGATTGAGGAGCGATTGATCCCGGCGCATTGGGAGACGCACACTGAAAAGACCAAAGGTCGTTACAAGGATCGAGATGGCAAATGGCGCTACGGAGATGTCGAGACGGAAGTTAAGGAGTGGGTTGAAGACAAATATGTTGACGATTCGCGAGTGACGATCCGATTCCGCGCGGTTGATGTATCGAGCGG
>JAFUXN010000043.1 GCA_017477125.1 Selenomonadaceae bacterium | reverse complement strand
GTTTATGGGGTGGGCGGGCGGGATCAATAAAATTTTTTAAAGGATCATCATATGTCTCAGGATACTAAAGATAAGCTCATAAGATTTTATAAAGGCACGGAGGGCGAGGACGCCGCCGTTCGCATGGTCGACCTCGCGTTGCAGGCAATCAAATCTCAGAAGTATAAGCTCACAGGTTTCTTGACACCGTTCGAGCAGGAGATCGCCGGCGCCATCGCCAATACACTCGGCTCACTCAAGCTCGAGTTCGACGGCGGTTTCGACGGCGCCGAACGTCAGCGCGCCGCCTTCTGCCATGAGGATTTCCCAGGCACTCCCGCGTTCGAAATTGCCGTCATAGATGCTCAATGGAATGCGGAGTTCGCTCGCCTTTCGCATCGAGACGTGCTCGGATCGATCATGTCGCTCGGCGTCGAACGTGAACACATCGGTGATATCATCGCCACCAAGGAGATGGCGCGCATCATCGTAGATAAGAAGATGGCGCAGTACTTCGTCGACAACCTTACGCACATCGGCGATTCGAGCGTTAAAGTTTCACTCGGCGATCTCTCATCGATCGCGCCCAAGGAGGAGCGCACCAAGGACATTCGCGCGACGGTCGCTTCTCTCCGCGTCGATTCGATCGCTGCCGCAGGTTTCGGCATGTCGAGATCGAAGGCTGCCGACGAGATCAAAGCCGAGAAGATCAAACTCAACTGGCAGACGGTCAAAAACGCGTCGCAGACGATCAAGCAGGGCGATGTACTGTCGATGCGCGGTCGCGGACGGCTCGAGGTCACGGAAGTTCGCGGTCAGACCAAGAAGGGCCGGACGGCTGTCATGCTCCGTCGATATTTTTAACAATGAAGAGGTGATCAGATTATCATGCTAACGCCAATGGACATCCACAATAAGGATTTCAAGCGGACGATACGAGGTTACAGCACCAATGAGGTCGATGAATTTCTCGACAGGATCGTCGGCGATTATGAGAAGCTGTTTCGTGAGAACGACAAGCTCAAGGAGCAGGCGAGTTTCAACGAGAAGGAGATATCGCAATACCGCAAGCTCGAGAAGAATCTGCAGGATACTCTGATGATGGCGCAGAACACCGCCGATGAGATCATGGCATCGGCGAAGAAGAATGCGGAAGATATTCAGGCGACCGCGCAGAAGAATGCCGAGGACGTCACCAACACGGCGCGTCGCAATGCCGATGATCTGATGGCGACGACGACCAAGACGGTCGAGGAGATGAAATTGAGCACGGAACGCGAGTGCAATTCGTTGAGGGAGCGTGCGAAGCTCGATGCACAACGCCGGCTCGACGAGGCTGATACGAAATTGCGTTCGATCATGGCGGAGTATGAGAAGATTGTTAGAGACAAAAATTCTTTCCTGACGAGAATACGTTCGGCGCTCGAATCGGAGTTGGCGGTTACCAACCAGATGCTTTCGAGCATGCCGCATCACGAGACGGTCAAGACGCAACCGACGGCGCTGGCGTCGATGTCGGCGTTGTCGAGCGTGCCGTTGCCGACGATCACCCCCAAGCCCAAATCCGAACCCGCTCCCGCGTCGGTGCCGAGCCCTCAACCGATGCCCTCTCCTCAATCGAAACCGACATTGGAGAAGGCAACAGAGAAGGCGGTCGACCCGGAGGACATGCAGAAGACCAACGTGTTCACCAAGAGCCGCGTGAGATGATTGACGGAGGTGCCGGTATTGATTTTATCAGCGTTGAAGAAAGTTTTGTTGGCGTTTGAATTATTGTTTGTGATCGCGATTGTCAATTGGGATAAACTGTTGTTCGTGGGGATTGTGGCGGCGGATCAGTTCGTCAAAGCGATCATCACGGCGTCGATGGTGCCGGGCGAATCGATCCCGGTGCTCAAGCATGTGTTTCATCTGACTTATGTACTTAACCCGGGCGCGGCGTTCGGCATCCTGCCCAATCAGAGAGTGTTCTTCATGATCGCGGGCGTGTTGGTGCTGGTGCCGGCGATGGTGATCTACTCTCGAATCAAGCGATCGAATACGATGATGCGCTTCGGAATGATTTCGATGATAAGCGGAGCGGCGGCAAATTTGATCGATCGGTTTCAGAACGGGCTGGTCGTTGACTTCCTCGACTTCAGAATCTGGCCGGTGTTCAACATTGCGGACATAGCGATCGTATTGGGGACGTGCTTCATGGTTTATTCGTTGATGTTCAAATTCAGCGAAACGACGTCGGCGCAGGAGTGATCAACTCAACGGTCGATGGCGGAGAGATCGGCGAGGCAGCCGCACCACGATAGACCCACTCCGAACCCGCAGAGCATCACTCGTTTGAGTTCATGCGCGGGACGTCGGCTCAACACGTGCACGAGCCCGAACGGAACCGTGCCGCTCACCGTGTTACCGAGCTCCTCAATATCGTTGTAGAAAGGTCGCCCGTCGAGGCGGCATTTTTTTTGCACGCGCTCCATTACAAACCGATTAGCCTGATGGAAGATGTAATGATCAATGTCGTCGCGCTCGAGCTGCGCCTTCGATAAAATCTCGTCGACCATGCGCGGCACCGTTCGATAGGTGAAGTAGGTGACCGCCATGCCGTCCATGTGCACCTCATAATTGCTGTGAACATTGCCGTGCTCGTCGCGCTCAAATGTCTCGGGATTATCGCGCGGCATGTTTCGACTGCCGCCGACGGGGATATAAATGCTGTCGAACCGATCGCCGTCGGTGCCGAACACAAACGCATCGAGCATGGGGCGTTCGCCGTCGACCGCACTGATCAATGACGCGGTTGCTCCGTCGCCGAACAGCGGGCGGATTGCTCGATCGTCGATGTTGATATATTTGTTGTAGATGCTCGACGTCAACAGCAGGACGTTGGAGGCGAGCCCGCCTTCGATCAATCCTTTGGCGAGCGCGAGACCGTAGACGTAGCCCGAACAGCCGAGATTATAATCGAGCGCGCCGATCGATTGTCGAAGTCCGAGGCGCGATTGAAGTTGGCAGGCGGTGGTGGGCATTTGATAGTCGGGGTGTTGAGTGCAGAGCAGAATGAAGTCGATCGATTGACGGTCAATGTCGTGGCGCTCGAATAAAATCCGCGCGGATTCGAAGGCAAGATCGCCGGCAGATTGATCGTCGGCGGCGATGTGTCGAGAACGAATGCCGAGCTTGGAGATGAAACGCTCGTCGCCGAGTCCCGAGTTGAGCTCGATCGGATCGGGCAGGTAAGTTGCGAGTGCCTTTATACATGCAAATTTTTTCATCGTATACTCCCAAACAAAAAATTTATTGATCCCGCCCGCCTACCCTTAAAAGCATTCTGCTTTTGAAACCAAGGAGCGAAGGGCGTTGCCCTTCACTCTGAACAGCCTCACGGGGTCGAAGGGCGCTGCCCTTCTGCCCAAATAAAATTTTAACGGTCGAAGGGCGTTGCTCTTCACTCTGAACAGCCTCATGGGTTCGAAGGGCTCTGCCCTTCAGCCCAAACAAAATTTCAACGGTCGAAGGGCGTTGCCCTTCACTCTGAACAGTCTCATGAATTCGAAGGGCGCCACACAAAAATTTTTTCCGGCAAAGCTCACCTTCGGATCAAAAATTAAAGCGGCGTTGTAGCTTTTCATTTTAAGCCGCTCATGCTATAATGTCAAAAAAACTTTTCGGAGGTCGTTCGATGCAGTTGCGCGGCACGTTGATGCTACTCGGCGCCTCGTTCTTCTGGGGCACCACCTTCGTCGCACAGATGAGCGGCATGGAGGGCTTGGGTCCTTTCTCCTACGCCGCCGCACGCTACCTCCTCGGGGTCATCTCCGTCGTCATCGTCTGGCTCTACCAATCGAAGGAGCGCAACCGTCTGCGTCGAGCCGGCAAGTATCGCAGCGGCTTCCTCGTCGGGCTCGGCTCCGGCGCGATCATGTTCATTGCCTCGTCGCTTCAACAAGTCTCAATGCTCTACACCACTGCGGGCAAGGCGGCATTCATCACCTGCCTCTATATCGTGTTCGTCCCGCTCGGCGCGGCGCTGCTCGGCAAGGTCATTCGACGCGAGAATTGGATCGGAGCATTCACCGCGCTGATCGGATTGTATCTGCTCGCCGTCACCGAAGAATTTTCTCTGCAGTTCGGCGACTTGATCTTGTTCATCAGCTCGTTCTTCTGGACGGCGCAAATTTTATTCATCGATCGATACGCGTCAAAGGTCGACGTGATCGAGCTGTCGGTTGCACAACTGTTCGTGTGCTTCGTGTTCTCGACGGCGGCGATGTTGATGCTCGAAACGCCGACGCTCGGAGCGTTCGCCGATGCCTGGTTCCCGATCGCTTACGGCGGAATTATGTCGGCGGGCGTGGCGTTCACGTTGCAAATCTACGGACAGAAGTACGCCGAGCCTTCGACCGCGGCGATCCTTATGAGTTTCGAGGCGGTATTCGGCGCGCTGTCCGGTTGGGCGATCCTCGGCGAGGTGATGAGCTCGAGAGAAATCTTCGGTTGCGCGCTGATGCTCGTCGGAATGATCATCACCCAATTCAAATTGTCGGGCGGGCGACGACGTTAACAGGAATATCAGCTTCGATGTCGAAGATAAATTTGATACTTAAATGGGAGAGGGTCACACCATGGCGGATAAAGATGCGGCGATCAAGCAGGCGTTGGAAGAGCTGCGCAATAAGGGAAGAAGGGGAACCATGGCGGAGGACAACGCGGCGATCAAAAGGGCGATCGTGACGATCAAAGTGTTTGGCGTGGGCGGAGGCGGCAACAGTGTCCTCGAGCGCATAGCCGAGAGCGATTTCCCCGACATTGATCTGGTCGCCGTCAACACCGACGCCGGTGCGCTGAAGTACTCCAACATCAGCTCGATCAAAACCGTGCAGATCGGAGAGACGCTGACCAAAGGTCGAGGCACGGGCGGCAACGTCATGGTGGGTGAGCAGGCGGCGAAGAATGATGCGGCTCGATTAAAGAGCATGATGTTGGGCGCGGATATGATTTTCATCACGGCGGGCATGGGCGGCGGCACGGGCACGGGCGCGGCGCCGATCGTCGCCAAGATCGCAAAGGAGCAGGGCATGCTGACGGTCGGGGTGGTGACGGTTCCGTTCTCGTTCGAGGGCGCGCGCAAGAAACGCATCGCCGACCAAGGCATCATCAAGATGCAATCGTACATGGACGCGCTGATCACCGTCAAGAACGACAACTTATTAAAACTCGAGGGCAATAAAAAATTGTCGGTGGTCGATGCATTTCACGCGGCGGATTCTGTCCTTCGACAATCGATCAAATGCATGGCGGAAATGATTCTGTCGACGGGCGTGATCAACGTCGACTTTGCGGACGTGACGACGATCTTCCGTCAAAGCGAGTCGAGCGATGCGATCCTGGGCATCGGGGTGAGCGACGTGAGCGCGTTGAAGGCGGTGCAGCAGGCGTTACAAACTCCGTTGATCGACAAATCGTTGAAGGGCGCGCGCGGCGTGATCCTCAACATCACCGGCGACGAGAGCCTTCCCATGTACGATGTCGACGAGGCGGCGAAATATATCTTCAGCCAGACGGCGGAGGACGTGAATATAATTCTCGGGACGGTGATCGATCCGAAGATGAAGGGCAACGTGCAGGCGACGATCATCGCGACGGATTTTGCCAACAGCCTGTCGTTGAAGGCGCCGACGATCGAAGTGCCCAAGAGCAAGGTGACGGTGTCGAACGGATTCAATTTGGACGCGCCGAAATTTACTCCGCCGCCGCCGCCGAAGAGTGACGACAATAAGGGCGGAGGGGCGTTTGCGATCCCGTCGTTCTCCCTCTTCCGTCCGAAGAACGATGACAATAACAAATGACAGCGGACGATAGATTTTACCGAACGGAATTATTGTTGGGCGCGGCGTCGATGGAACGGTTGAGGGCATCGACGGTGGCGGTGTTCGGCGTCGGGGGCGTGGGCTCGTTCACCGTTGAGGCGCTGGCACGAGTCGGGATCGGACGCTTGGTTTTGGTCGATCATGACGTGGTCGACGTGACCAACATCAATCGACAATTGCACGCCACCACCAAGACGATCGGACAATCGAAGACAGCGCTGATGACGCGGCGCATACTTGAGATCAATCCCGACGCTCGCGTTGAGACGATTGACGAATTTTATCTGCCGACGAGCGACGCCGATAAATTTTTCGTTGCCGATTATGATTGTGTGGTCGATGCGATTGACACGATAGGCGGGAAGATCGGATTGGCGGTTGAGTGCGAACGGCGCGGGATTCCGCTCGTGAGCAGCATGGGCGCGGGCAATAAACTCGATCCGACGGCGTTTCGAGCGGCGGACATTTTTGAGACGACGGTTGATCCGATCGCTCGAGTGATGCGCAAGAAGTTGAAGGAGCTCGGCATCAAACGGTTGCGCGTCGTCTATTCGACGGAGCCGCCGATTCGATTGAACGTCGAAGCAAATGTTGAAGGCAAAACCATTGGGAGCATTTCATTCGTTCCGTCGGTTGCGGGCTTGATCCTCGCCGCCGAAGTCGTTAAGATTTTAGTGAGTGATTCAAAATGAATATATCAGTGCTCGGGTGCGGGCGTTGGGGCAGTTTCCTGGCGTGGTACTCCGATCGGATCGGGCATGACGTTACCTTGTGGGGGCGCGTCGGCTCTCATCACATGGATCGATTGTTGAGCGAGCGTCGAAACGATTATCTTGAACTGCCGACGTCGATCCGATTGACGAATGACGTTATGACCGCCGTCGAAGGCGCCGACGCGATCATCATCTCGATCAACGCTCAACAGTTGAGATCGTTCCTGCGCCGGCTCCGCGCGGAGGGCGTCACCGATAAGAGATTCGTGCTGTGCATGAAGGGCTTGGAGAGCGGTTCGGGCAAACGGCTTTCGACCGTCTTCAATGAGGAGCTTGAGGGCAATCGGGTTGCGGTTTGGGTCGGACCGGGGCACGTTCAAGATTTTATCCGCGACATCCCGAACTGCATGGTGATCTCGTCCGACGACCGCCCGCTCACTCATGAGCTCGTCGAGATTTTCAAGAGCCCGCTGATCAGATTTTACTACGGTCGCGATCTGATCGGGACGGAGATCGGAGCCGCCGCCAAGAATGTGGTGGGGCTCGCCGCCGGCATACTCGACGGACTCAACTGGTCGAGCCTCAAGGGCGCGTTGATGGCTCGCGGCACCAGTGAGCTGTCGCGATTGATAGAGGCGTTGGGCGGCGATCGCATGACCGTTTACGGGCTGTCGCATCTGGGCGATTACGAGGCGACACTCTTCTCTGCTCACTCGAACAACCGCCGCTTCGGTGAAAACTTCGTCCGTCATCAACCGTTCGGCAAATTGGCTGAGGGCGTCGACACCGTCACGGCGCTCATGAATTTATCCGCTCAATTCGACGTCGAGCTTCCCATCTGTCGAGCCGTCAACAATATCATTCATCATCGCAAAGACCCGCGCGGAGAGATCATCAGCCTCTTCTTGCGCTCGACCAAAGAAGAATAATTGGAGGTGACACTTTTGGAAATTGGCGACAGGATCGTTTACCCGATGCACGGCGCAGGCATTATCGCGGGCGTCGAGACAACCGAGATCGGCGGAGTGACGAAATCATATTACGTGCTCAAGATGCCGATGGGGAATTTGAAACTCATGCTGCCGGTCGACAAGATCAATGAGATCGGATTGCGCGGCATTATAGATAGTTCGAAGGTCGCCGACGTGAAGGCGACGCTCGAGGGCGAGCCCGAATATGTGGTCGGCAGTTGGAACAAACGTTATCATGCGACGCTCGATCGTCTCAAGAGCGGGGACATTCTCGATGCGGCGGCGGTCGCGAGAAATCTGTCGGCGCAGAACGTTCGCAAGAAGCTCTCGAGCGGTGAACGTCGGTTGCTCGATCTCGCTCGACAGATTTTGATCAGTGAGCTGGTGTTCGCATGCGAGAAGGAGCCCGAGGAGATCGAACAGTGGCTCGACGGCATCTTGGGCATGCCCGAAGAAACCGAACCTGCTTGATTAAATGGCATCGGCGTTGTCAATGCCGGTGTCATTTTTTCGTGTCAAAGTTTCCGTGAATCGGAAGGAGGAATTCATTGATGTTCAACTTCTCTCGGAAGGACGCAGAGTTTTTCGAGCTGTTTGTCGAGAACGCAAAGTACTTCCAATTGGGTGCGGTGTTGCTCGACGAGGTGATCAAGGATCCGAATAAGGCGCTTGAGCGGATCAATGAGATATTGGGGCTCGAGCAGGAGGCGGACAAGGTCAACGAGCGGATACTCGAGAAGCTCAACCTGACGTTCATCACGCCGATCGATCGCGAAGATATCTACTCGATAGCGTCTGAGCTCGATTCGGGCGTGGACATGTTGCAGGGTGCGTTGCAGAGGCTCATCATGTATCGAGCGGGGCATGCGACGGACAAATGCCCGATGCTGACGAATTGGATCGTCGAGAGCACCAACGAGCTGGTCAAGGCGTTCAGTCTGTTGGTCGACATCAAGAAAAACCAGCGCGAGATACTTGAGGCGGTGCACAAGGTGAGCGAGTACGAGAGCAAGGCGGACTTGGTTTATCGAGAAGATGTCGGCGTGTTGTTCGATGATGCGTCGCGCGATCCGGCTCATCGAACGATTCATCTGATCAAATGGAAAGACATACTTGACGACATTGAGCAGACGCAGGATCACTGCAAGAAGATCGGCGACATGATCCGCGGCGTGGTGATGAAATATGCATGAGCTGCAGTATTTGATGTTCACGGTGATCGTGCTGGCGTTGCTGTTCGACTTCATCAACGGATTTCATGACAGCGCGAATGCGATAGCGACGTCGGTATCGACGCGGGCGTTGAGACCGGAGACGGCGGTGTTGTTGGCGGCGGCGTTGGAGTTTTCGGGCGCGATGATCTCAACGGGGGTGGCGAAGACGATCGGAGGCGACATCGTCAGCAGCCCGCACATCGTTGACGAGAAGATCATCATCGCGGCGTTGTTCGGAGCGATCGTTTGGAACTTGGTGACGTGGTGGTTCGCGATGCCGTCGAGCTCGTCGCATGCGTTGATCGGGGGACTGATGGGCGCGGTGCTGGTGTCGGTGGGCTCGACGGGCTTGAACTTCGTCGGCATCGGCAAGATCGTGATATCGCTGGTGGCGTCGCCGGTGGTGGCGTGGTTCACGGGCATCGTGATCATGAACGTATTGTTCCGAGCGTTCGCGTCGACCAATCCGCACACGATCAACAATCGATTCCGTAAGATGCAAGTGATGACGGCGGCATCGATGGCGTTCTCTCATGGGTCGAACGACGCGCAGAAGTCGATGGGCATCATCACGTTGGCGCTGTTCTCGGGCGGCTTCATACCGGAGTTCGAAGTGCCGACGTATGTAAAAGTTTTGTGTGCGTCGGCGATGTCATTGGGCGTGGCGTTGGGCGGACAGAGGATCATCAAGACGATCGGCGGAAAGATTTTCAAGTTGGAGCCGATGAGCGGATTTGCGGCTGATTTAAATTCGTCGGCGGTGGTGTTCTCGGCGACGATGCTTACTTTGCCGGTGTCGACGACGCATGTGGTGAGCGGGTCGATCATGGGGGTCGGGACGGCGAAACGAGTGAACGCGGTGCATTGGGGTGTGGCTCAACAGATGGTGGCGGCGTGGGTGATGACGATCCCATGCACGGCGGCGATGGGGGCGCTTGTCTTCGCGCTCGTCGAAGCGATCTTCTGATCGATGTCTTGAGAAATAAAAAGTGCCGCCCGTTGATGGACGGCAATATTTTTTTGAGCTCGATTCGATTGATCTGATCGATCCGATTGAAATTACGCGGGATTGAATGCCGACTTCGGTTGACGGCAACGCGGGCATTTCCAATCGTCGGGGAGATCCTCAAACGCCGTGCCCGCAGGGATTCCATGATCGGGATCGCCGACCGCGGGATCGTACACTTGACCGCAGATCGAACAGACATATTTGCCCGTCGACTCCGCCGCTTTGATCTCGCCGACCGCGATCGTCTCAACGGGCTTGTCGAGATCAACAATGCGTTTCGCCTCGAGATTCTCATAGCCGAGCGGAGTATGCGTCGAGACGTACACCGTCGGATTCTCGCGAATGAACTGACGGACGCGCGCAAGAGTGTCGCAAGCCGCCTCCCAATCCTCGAACACCACCGACAACCGATCGTTATACAGTGCCTCGTCGGTATAGGTAACATCGCCGTGGATCATGTAATACAGCCCTTCGCTCTCGACGATCACGATCGAATTGCCCTTGGTGTGACCGGGCGCGAAGATGTAATATACTCCGTCGGCGATCTTCTGACTGCGCTCGAAATTTTTATAAGCGCCGTCGGTGAAGTCCGTGCGAATGATGTTATCGCCCTCGAGTTTCATGTCGTCGGCTTCAACGCGCGAGATGTAAATCTTGGCGTTGGGGAACGAACGGAGCTCGCCGGTGTGATCGGCATGCTTGTGCGTGACGAGAATCTTGGAGACTTGATCGGGCTCGTAACCGAGCTCGCGGAGCGCCGACACATAATCCTTGATCCGACTGCCGATATAAATCTGCGTCTTCTCATCGACAACCATATCGGGAGCCTCGAGCGGCATGCCGGTGTCGACGAGAATGACTTCCTTGCCGGTGTCGATCACGTAATTCTGCAGCGTCGAACGGTACTTGACGTTGGGATCAAATTTGTCGGTCTCGCCGTTGCCGCCCATCGCGAACGGTTGAGTCATAAATCCGTTCTCGTAGAGCTTGACCGCCTTGATCGTAATGCCGCCCTTCAACTTGAACGCCGACTTCGGTTGACCGCACAACGGACACGTCCAATCGTCGGGCTCCTTGTCGATGTCGCCGACGTACTCATAACCGCACACGGGGCAGACGTAGATTTTCGCGCCGACTTTCTTGTCGCCGGCATCGGCGGGCTTATACTTGTTGATGATCTCCGTCAAGATCACACCGTGATGCCCTTCCTGCTTGGCAAAGATTTCCATCTCGTCAGCCGCCGCCGCAAAGCCCGCCGCTCGAACCTTATCAGCCATCGCTTTGACTTGACCTTCGCCGTTGATCTCCGCCTTGCGCACCGTCTCGACCAGCGACCAGAAATCTTTCGGGTACTTGCCGTTGAGCACCGCGTAGAATCCCGCGTGCACCGCCTCTTGGTTCGCCGCCTCGATGAACTTCTCCGCCGCCTCGTCAAGCCCCTGCTCAGTGGCAAGACGCGCCAGCGCATAGTACATCATCACGCCGTTCGCCTCCGCTTGACCGATCGCCTTGATCATCGATTCAAGCTCCGTGCCCTTCGTCAACCCATGAATGCTTTCCATACTGCTCTCCTCCGTTTATAAAAATCGGGCAGGTGGAGCCCGCCCGTTGAAGTTTCATGCGTTTATCTGATGTCTCTGCCCTTGACCCGATTCATGATCGCGCCCGCTCTCGCTTGCAAGGGGAATTGACGATCGACCGCGCCCATGTCGAACGCCGCCTTCGGCATGCCGTAGACTACGCTCGTCGCCGCGTCTTGCCCGATCGTCGGCGAACCGTTCTGCTTCATCTCGAGCAACCCTTGAGCACCGTCATGCCCGATGCCCGTCAGGATCACTCCCAATGCCGAGCCGTCGGGGTAATATCTCGCGACCGATCGGAACAACACATCGACCGCGGGGCGGCATGAATGTAGTCGCGGTCCGTTGTGGCAACAAACTTTTATCACGTTGCCGATCCTCTTGATCGCCATGTGCAGTTCGCCCGGCGCCACATATATCCAATTCTCCTTGGCGATCTCTCCGTCGACCGCCTCCTTGGCTCGCAATTGGCATTGAGTGTTCATTCGCTCGGCGAACATTTTTGAGAATCCCGCGGGAATGTGTTGAACCACGAACACCGGCGGCATCGGAGGCCGCAATGCCGGCAACACCACCGACAGCGCTTCCGTCCCTCCCGTTGACGACCCGATCGCTACCAATTCGATCTTCGTCAACGGTTTTTTGATTGCCGCTTTGGTCTCTGCTATTTTTTTTGCCGCTTGTTCTGCCATCATCAGCGCCATCTGCGCCGAATGTCTTTTATCCTGAATCATTGTTATCGCTCCCAATCAAGTAGCCTTCAAATATTTTTCGTCGACTAATCGATTGAAGTTAAGTGTCACCTCGGTCGAGCGAAGATCATTCTGCCGGCAGAGGTCTGCAGTGCCGACGTCACTTCGACCGAAATCGTTCGGCTCAAATAGCGGTGCCCGTTCTCGATCACGATCATCGTGCCGTCCTCGAGATACGCCACGCCTTGACCGGGCTCGCGACCGTCGCGCACGACCTGAACGCGCATCGTCTCGCCGGGGATCACCACCGCTTTGACCGCGTTCGACAGATCATTTATGTTGAGCACCTCGACGTCGCGGAGTTGAGCGACCTTGTTGAGATTGAAATCGTTGGTGATGATCTTGCCCTTGACCTTCTGCGCCAGCCGCACGAGTTTGGAATCGACGCCGTTGATATCATCGAAGTCGATATTCATGACCTCGACCTCGAGCTTCGACGAGCCGTCGCGAATGCTCTGAAGGACGTCGAGCCCGCGCCGCCCTCTCACTCGACGGAGTGCGTCGGGAGAATCGGCGATGTGCTGTAACTCCTCGAGCACGAACACGGGGATCAGCAACGTGCCCTCGAGAAATCCCGTGCGGCAGATGTCGGCGATCCGACCGTCGATGATCACGTTGGTATCGAGCAGCTTGTAATGCTTATCGGCGTTCGCCTTATCGAGCGCGGCGCGATCGGCGGCGGCTTTATCGACGGCAGCCTTCTTGAGGCTGACGGGTCTGCTCTTGGCTTTATTCTGTTTGACGATGGAAACCTTTGCGGGCTCGGGCTTGGCGGGCTCGACGGGTTGTGCTTCACGTTCGCGGGAGCGGAGCACCTCTTTCAGCACGCGCGGAATGAAATCGAACCTGGCGGCGAGCTCACGGCGCTTCTGGATGGTGATGTGAATGCCGAGGTAGCCGAGCACGATGCTGAAG
>JAFUXN010000042.1 GCA_017477125.1 Selenomonadaceae bacterium | reverse complement strand
CGGAGTTCACGCTGCCGAACAGCGGCATCTCGAGCGTGACTTCGCAAGTGCCATCCTCATACCATTTGGGTTCGCCGACCATCTGCATGCCCTTGATGATCGCCGCGACTCTCGTCTTGACGATATCATACTCGATTTCGAGATCGCGCATGGAAGTCTCGGCGGTGACCTGAACTCCCGCGACTTGCTCGGCGAGATTACGTTGAGCATCGACGATCGCCGCTCGACGAGCGAGGGCTCTGGCTTGCCCGACATTGCCCTTTGTGCTGATGCCGGTGCCCGTGGCGCGCACCACGCCCTTCTCCCAATCGATATCACCGTTCTCCGGAGCGGCGAGCACGGTTGAGGCGAAGGTGGTCAGCGCCAAAAATGTACCCGTTATGAATGCTGTGAGCTTCTTTGAAAATTTCATGTGGCAACAACTCCTTTGCATTAATTATTTCTTTATAAGTGTACAACACGATGATTAGACGCGTCAAAGGCTAAGGTTAAATTTCCATTAAAAAGCGTCGGCGATCGATTGCGGCGCGAAAAATTTTCGTCGTGATAGACAAACGGCGGGATTCGTGATATATTCTTTGGGATTTTGTATTGAACGGAGTGATCAGATGGCGAAGAAGACGGCGGGCGGTCAGAAGATCGCTTGCGAGAATCGGAAGGCGCGACACGATTATTTTATACACGAGACGTTTGAGGCGGGCATCGAGCTCAAGGGCACCGAGGTCAAGTCTCTTCGCGCGGGTCGTGCAAATCTCAAAGACAGTTATGCCGAGGTGAAGAACGGCGAGATATTTGTTCAGCACCTGCACATCAGCCCTTACGATCATGGGAACATCTTCAACCATGATCCGTTGCGTCCGAGGAAATTGTTGATGCACAAGCGGGAGATCGTCAAGCTCTTCAGCAAGACGCGCGAGAAGGGCTTTACGTTGGTGCCGCTCAAAATATATTTCAAGCGCGGGCTGGCGAAAGTCGAGCTGGCGTTGGCGAGCGGCAAACACACTTACGACAAGCGCGAGGACTTGAAAGCGAAGGCGGCGCGTCGAGACATCGAGCGGGCGATGAAACCCAAGGGGGAGTGAACGATCATAGACAAGGATAAAATGCATCGCGGGCTCAAGAATCGACATCTGCAGATGATAGCGTTGGGCGGCGCGATCGGGACGGGACTGTTCTACGGCTCGGCATCGACGATCGCAATGGCGGGACCTGCCGTCATTCTCAGTTATCTGATCGGCGGTATAATCATCTTCTTCATCATGAGGATGCTCGGCGAGATGAGCGTCGACGAGCCCGTTGCAGGATCGTTCAGTCATTACGCGTCGAAGTATTGGGGACCGCTGGCGGGCTTCATCGCCGGTTGGAACTATTGGTTCCTGTATATCATCGTGTCGATGGCGGAGCTCACCGCCGTATCGATCTACGTCAGCTGGTGGCTGCCCGACCTTCCTCATTGGGTGGCGGCGCTCGTGTGTTTGCTGGTGATCACCGCGATCAATCTGATCAACGTCAATATGTACGGCGAGATCGAATTTTGGATGTCGCTGATCAAAGTGTCGGCGATCGTGAGCATGATCGTATTGGGCGCGGCGCTGCTGTTCACCGACGTTCGCCCCTTCCCCGACAATCTCAGCAACCTTTGGAGCAACGGCGGCTTCTTCCCCAACGGAGTGTGGGGCATGGTGGTGGCGATCGTCCCGGTGCTGTTCTCGTTCGGCGGCATCGAGCTGATAGGGATCACGGCGGGCGAGGCGGAGAATCCCGAGAAGTCGATCCCGCGCGCGATCAATCAGGTCATCTATCGAATACTGATCTTCTACGTCGGCACGATGCTGGTGCTGATGGCGTTATGGCCGTGGAACCAAGTTGGCATGGAGGCGAGCCCGTTCGTTCAGATCTTTGACAACGTGGGAATCCCTGCGGCGGCTCATATCCTCAACTTCGTGGTGTTGACGGCGGCGGTGAGCGTCTACAACTCGGCGATCTACTCGAACTCGCGCATGCTGTTCAGCCTCGCCGAGACGAGCGGCGCGCCCGCTTTCCTGTCGAAACTCTCCGCGCGGAAGGTGCCTGTCAACGGTATCTTGGTCTCGTCGGGCATCACGCTGTTGGTGGTGGCGCTCAATTACTTCTTCCCCGGTCAAATTTTTATGTATCTGCTGTCGGTGGTGACGTGCGCGGTGGTGATCAGCTGGTTCATCATCGTGGTGACGCATTTGAAATTCAAACGGCATTGCGAGCGGACGGGGCACCCGACGCGCTTTCATTCGATCGCATACCCGTTCACCAACTACCTGTGCATGGCGTTTATGATCGGAGTGGTGGCGATGATGGCGACGCTCGACGAGATGAGGTTGGCGGTAATCGTGTTGCCGATCTGGATTTTGATCATCTGCGCGGGCTTCCGATATCGACAATCTCAAACGAGGAGTGATTGAAATAAAAGCGTTGAGGATAATATGCGCGCTGATGTGCGTGATGATGTTGATGGCGTGCTCGACGGAGGCGAAAAAGAAATACGACGCCGACCCGGGCAAGATCATTTACATACCGATTGACAATCGACCGATCTCATTGAAACAGACGGTGGCGGTGGCGGAAAAGCTCGGCTATGAAATGGTGGTGCCGCCCGATGAACTGTTGGGCAATCGAGATTTCCCGGGCAATCCCGACGGATTATGGCAGTGGCTTGAGGAGAATGCCGATCTCAAAAATTTACGTGCGGCGGTGATCGCGTCGGATTCTATGATCTACGGCAGTCTGGTGGGCAGTCGCAAGCATGAGCTCGATGAGGCTGAACTGACTGCTCGAGCGGAACGGTTCTTTGAATTTCACAAGGATCACAAGAAGTTGCCGCTTTACGTATTCAGTTCGATAATGAGGACGCCGCGCTCGGGAGCCGCATCGGGACATGAGGAGCC
Source organism: Selenomonadaceae bacterium (assembly GCA_017477125.1). GTDB lineage: Bacteria > Bacillota > Negativicutes > Selenomonadales > Selenomonadaceae > Quinella. The sequence goes on along the minus strand of JAFUXN010000042.1, from coordinate 50,792 downwards.
GGAGTATTATCGTTCGTACGGCGCCGACATCTTTCGATACACGGCATTGATCGACAAGCAGGAGCTCGAGGGGCTCAACCGTCGAGAGAAGAAGGAGATTGCATTTCTTGAGAAGCTGATCCCGCGGACGGTGTTGAGTGATTGGATGGAGCGTCGGAAGAAGAATTTCGATGCGAACAAACATCTGATCGATCTGGCGAAGAAGAAGACGTTCCGATATTTATTGTTGGGGCGCGACGACAATGCGCCATACTGTCAAACGCATTTGGAGAGCCGATATCTGACGAAGTACGGCTCGGGCTTGGGCAAGGAGACGTTCCAATCGACGTCGGGCATTGACGAGATCGGGATGTTGATGTTGACGCGTGCGATCAACGAGCGGGTCAACAATGTGCCGCTGGTCTATGTCAAATACAATTGGGGCAAGGGCGGACAGACGATCCCGGCGTATTCGGACGTTCCGATTGAGGACTCGATAGATGAAGCGATCGCGGCGGCGGGAGGCGTGAAGGTGCCTCGGGCGGAGCGAGCGGATTTTGTGTTGGCGGTGAGCACGAACCCGAACGGCAAGACGGCGGAGGCGATGAATGCTGTATTGAACGACGGCAAGGCTCGCGAGGGAACGAATTACTTTGTTGATACGGTGAATGATTACGTCAGCAAGGGCTACAAGGTCGCGGTGGCGGACATAGCATTTTCAAACGGCGCGGACAATGCGCTGATGGAGGAGATGCGCAATCGAAATCTGCTGTTCAAACTGCAAGCGTACGGCGGTTGGAACACGGCGACGAACACGACGGGGTTTGTGTTATCGACGGCGATGTTGAGCAAGATGATGCCGGACGGAGCGATAGATGATCTGCTGGTGACGAGGTACCTGGACGATTGGGCGTACCAAGCGAACGTGCGGAACATCATGGCGCGGCAGCTGACGTGGTTGCGCGGCGACGGGTACTATGGCAAGTTGGGCGACAAGCGGGACGCGGTGAGTGATCGGACGACGCGGTTATTGGAGCGATTTGTTGAGCAGAATCTGCCGCCGTTCGCGGGCTCGGAATACATGAAAGTGATATTTCCGTGGGGGCGCATGTTTGAGGCTGACATACTGGTTGGGCGCGATGCGGAGGAATCGATCGAACGATCTCGTCCGCACATCGTTTCGTCGCGCGCCGAATGATCATTGATCATGACGCTCTTTCGGCAATAATAAAATGAGGTGAATTAAATCCAATGAAACATTTGATCATAATCGGGGTCGGCGGCTTCGCTCGAGAAGTTTACTGGCACGCACAAGATTCGATCGGTTACGGCGATGAATGGAACATCAAAGGCTTTTTGGACGGCGACGTCAAGTTGGCGCCGGAGGAGTATGAAAAATTGTCGGCTCCCGTGCTCGGCGACATCAACACTTATGATGCCGTCGACGATGATGTCTTCGTGTTGGCGATCGCCGATCCCTCCGTCAAGAAGAAACTGATCGAACTCGCTCATCGCAGATGGGGGGGGGGTGAGGCGCTCTTCCCAAATCTGATTCATAAGTCCGCGATAATCCATGGCACTGTGAAGATGGGCGTGGGCAATGTCTTAACTCCTCACGTCAGCCTGAATGATCATGTCGTCATCGGCAAATTCAATACGTTTAATTGCGGCAGCGGCATTGGGCATGATGGCGTCGTCGGAGATTATTGCAGTTTCATGGGCGGCAGCGGCGTTGCCGGCTTCGGCAGGGTCGGCAATGAAGTTTATTTCGGAACGGGCGCTCTCGTATTGCCTCATGGTAAAGTTGATGATGAGGTGTACGTTGGCGTCAAAAGTGTTGTGTTCAAGCATGTGAGGAAGGGTCAGAAGGTGTTCGGCAACCCCGCAATGCCAATCTGATCGCGCCGTCAAGCCCACCCTCGGCGCTTCTCACGTGCTCGATTGAGAAGTTGAGAGGTGGGGCATTCAGTGCAGAAAGTTTTATTGTTGGGAGGCTCGTACTTCCAAATTCCGTCGATAACAACGGCGAAGCGTTTGGGCTATTACGCGATCACCTGCGATTATCTGCCCGACAATCCCGGTCACAAGTACGCCGACGAATATCACAACGTCAGCACGACCGACAAGGAGGCGGTGCTCGCGCTCGCCAAACAATTGAATGTCGACGGCGTTGTGTGCTACGCGTCCGATCCTGCGGCGACGACCGCGGCGTATGTATGCGAGGCGATGGGATTTCCGACGAGCCCTTACAAATCCGTTGAGATTCTCTCGAACAAGGATAAGTTTCGGGCGTTCCTCGCCGCCAACGGTTTCAACACTCCGAGGGCGAAGGGCTATGCGTATGACGAGTTTGATCGTATGCTCGAGGAGATCAATCAGTTTAAATTTCCGTTGATGGTCAAACCTGTGGATTCGTCGGGGAGCAAGGGCGTCAGGAAGATCGGGCGCGTCGATGAGCTCAAAGATGCGGTCGACGGTGCGATGAAGTATTCTCGCTGTAAACGGTTCATCATCGAAGAGTACGTTGAGAAGTACGGTCCGCAGATAGCAGGCGACGGTTTTTCGGTCGATGGTCGTCTGGTGTTCAGATGTTTTGCTAATGAACATTTCGAAACGAGCGGGATCAATCCGTACGTGCCGATCGGGGAGAGCTTCCCCTACATAATGCCGCCGAGTACTCATCAAAAGGTGCACGACGAAATCCAGCGGCTGTTGACGGCGTTGAACATGGGGACGCAGGCATACAACTTTGACATTCGGATCGATGCCGACGAAAATGTTTACCTGATGGAGATCGGACCGCGCAACGGAGGCAATCTGATCCCGCAGGTGACGAAGTATGCGACGGGCGTTGACATGGTCGAGTACACGATCAAGGCGGCGATGGGCGTCTCGTGTGACGATCTTCATATGGTCGAGCCGAAAGGATATTGGGCGTGCTACGTCGTGCACAGTCAGAGCTCGGGCGTGCTCAAGGGCGTCGAGCTCGATGAAAAGTTCCGCGCGGAGAACGTTGTCGAGTTTGATATGCATTACGCTCAGGGCGACAGAGTTTCGTCATTCGTGGGCTCGAACGGGACGCTCGGCATGATGATCCTGAAATTCTCGTCGCAAGATGAGATGCTCGACAAGATGAACAACATGAGCAGATACGTTAAGGTCATCGTCGAGCCGATTCAAAACATAGGGGGGGGGGGTGGCATGATCTTCTGATTCATGCCTGCCGCGTTGAAGAAGTGATGGCGGCATGAAGCTCGGAATCATGCAACCGTATTTCTTCCCGTACATTGGATACTTTGCTTTGATCAACTATGTTGACGCGTTTATCTTCTTCGATACACCTCAGTACATACATCATGGTTGGATCAATCGCAATCGGATTCTGAAGCAAAACGGTGAAGTCGGATATATGACTGTGCCTCATTTGAAGGCGTCGCGTTCAACGGCGATAAAAGATATCGTGATCGATGAAAGACTCCATTGGCGAGAAAAGATTTTTGGTCAATTGACGGTCTACAAGAAGGCGCCGAATTACAGTAAGGTCATTGACTTCCTGCATGACGTGTTGGATAGAAAGTATTCTTCGTTGTCGATTTTAAATATGTCGAGCACTATGAATGTCTGTGATTTTCTCGGCATATCGAAGGAATTTAAGGTTTTCTCGTCGACGACTATAAGATTAAATGAGATTAGAGCGCCGGACGAATGGGCGTTGAATATTACCAAGGTGTTGGGATATGATACGTACGTAAATCCACCCGGAGGAATGAGTTTCTTCGATCGATCCAAATACGAGAACGGCGGTATCCGACTGGAGTTTTTGCAAGCAAATGTTGTTCCGTACGTTCAGCGTATCGGTCACTTTGAATCGAATTTGTCGATTATCGATGTGATGATGTTTTGTTCCGTCGATGAAATAAAAAATATGTTGAACGACTATGAAATAATTTGTTAGGAGGCTAGCAATATGCTTATAAGATACGGTTGTGCAACGTTGCGACCGATCGAGGAGCGGGACTTCGATTTGCTCTTCTCGATGATCAACGATCCCGACATCGAAGACATGATAATCGGTTGGAATTGGCCCATCAGCGAGTATCAACAGCGTGAGTTCATGAGGAACTTCAAGAATGGCGAGAATAGCGTCAAGCTGGTAATTGAATTGGAGAACGGCAAGGCGATCGGCATGATGTCCATCGATAATATCGATTGGAAGAACCGCACGGCAACTTCGGGCTACAAAGTTTCTGCGCCGTTCGAGGACAGGATCAAGGGCGACACGCGCGATGCGTTGATCGGTCTGATGGATTACGCGTTTAACGAGTTGGGAATGAACTGCATGTACGGGCTTACTCTCGAAGACAATCATTTCTCCCAAAAGCTCGGTCGACATATTCCAAGTAAGGTTGAAGGCGTGTTGAGGCAGAGGATATTCAAGAACGGCGTCTATAAAAATTTGATCGTGTCTTCGACGTTGCGCGACGAGTTCAATGCCAAGTTCCGTCCCGAGCTGGTTGGAGCCAAGCAGGTGGAATCGAATGCGTGAGATCGGCGGATACATCGAGCTTGATCGATATCGCGGTGAGATGCTCCACTCCGACGGTGTGTTGCTCAATTGCGGGCGCGCTTGTTTGAAGTACTTGATTCGAGCGCGCGGCATCAAGCGGATCGTCCTGCCGTACTTTTGCTGTGAGACGGTCGGAGAAGCATGCGAGCAGGAGCATGTATCGATCCGTTACGCCCACATCGACAACGACCGGAAGCCCGAGGACGTTCGGCTCGATGATGATGAGTGGCTCTACGTCGTCGACTACTACGGACAATTGGATCGAGCATACGTTGTCGAGTTGAAACAACGGTACGATCGATTGATAATTGACGAGGCGCAGAATTATTTTGCTGAGCCCGTTGATGGCGTCGATACGATCTACACGTGTCGAAAATTCTTCGGGGTTGCCGACGGCGCAATTCTTTACACCGACGCCGAGCTCGATGAGGAGCTGCCGCTCGATGAATCGTTTGAGCGCATGGGATTTCTGTTGGGGCGTTTCGAGAGGACGGCGAACGAGTTCTACGGCGAGTACGTTGCGAACAATGCCGCGTTCGCCGATGAGCCTGTCAAGCGCATGTCGAAGCTGACGCAAAATCTTTTGCATGGCATCGATTACAAATTCGTTGCCGACTGTCGAACCGAGAACTTTGAGCGATTGCACGAGGCGTTTGAGGTAGTCAATCAACTGACGCTGACGGTTCCGCGCGGAGCCTTTGCTTATCCGTTGATGCTCGACAACGGCGCCGAGATTCGACGCAAATTGATCGAGCAGAAGATTTATATTCCAAAGCTGTGGTCGGGCGTTCCGACTGATTGTCGGGAGCATCGACTTGCAGATAACATTTTGCCGTTGCCCGTCGACCAACGCTACGACGGTGACGATATGAATTATCTCATTGACAGTGTGAAGTCATTGATTGGAGGTTACTGATTTAGTGAGCGAGAAGGACTTTGTTAATAAGATGGTGCAACTCATGGACACGGAGGAGGAGATCGATATGGATACCAACCTTCTCAATTTGCCCGAGTGGGATTCTCTCAGCTTGGTGGGGTTCCTGGCGATGTGTCGAGCCAATGATCGATATGTGGAGCCGCGGAACGTCAAGGCAGCTCAGACTGTTCGCGATCTCTACGTGATGTTTACGGGTGTCAAATAATGTTGGGCGTCGTCAGCGGTATCAAACTGTCGCATGTAGCGTCGATCGTTTCAAAAAATCGAATGTCGATAGAGGAGCGGTGCGCGCATTTGCTCACGCCCAAGCAGGCGGCAAGGCTGGCGCGCGGCACCGGATTCAAGCGGTTGAGTATCGCGCCGTCGGAAGTCTGCACGTCGGATTTATGTTATCGAGCGGCTACCGAGTTGTTTGATCGGGGATTGGTCAAGCGCGAGGAGATTGGGGCGCTCCTGTTCATATCGGAGTACCCCGACTATCCTGTGCCGGCAACCGCGTTCATATTGCAGGGACGATTGGGCTTGCCGCATGACATCATCGCGCTCGACATCAACCTTGGGTGTCCGGGCTTCGCCTACGGAATTTATCTCGCGTCGATGCTGCTGTCGAACATGGAGCGTAAGGTGATGATGTGTTTTGGCGGAACGTCGAGCCGCGACAGATGGAAGGACGATACCTCGATGCTGCCGCTGTTCGGCGACGGAGGAGCGGTCGCAATCGTTGAGAAGACAGAGGGGGGGGGGGTGAATGCCTTCTATAACATCGACAGCTACGGCGAACGATACGACGCGCTGATCACTCGGCGCGGAGGCTCGAGGGCAAACAAGATCACCGATCTCGAAGGAAATTTGATCGAGACCGAGCGTAGCAATTACGAGGTCATGGACGGCATGGCGATCATGGATTTCTCTCTCAAAGAGGCGCCCGACAACATTGAGAAGCTGATCGAGTACGCGGGCATCACCAAGGCGGACATCGACATATCGTTGTTCCATCAGGCGAATCGAATGATCGTTGAGGCATTGGCGGATAAGCTCAAGATTGAGCGAGAGAAGGCGCCGTTCAAATGTGAGGACATCGGCAATACGACTTCAGCATCGATCCCGATCTGCATGACGGAGCTCAAGAGCAGAGGCGAGTTTGGCTCGTTCAAGACTGCGTTGATCTCGGGATATGGAGTCGGGCTGGCGGTGTCGTCGGCGGTGCTGGATTTGAGCGAGACGAATGTATTGGAGACGTTGCAATATGAGTGAAGTGACGTTTAACTTCAGCGGCAAGAACTTCGCGGTGGTCGGAGCGTCGTCGGGCATGGGGCGGCAGATCGCGTTGGAACTGGCGGAAGCGGGCGCGCATGTATTGGCAATCGCGCGCAACGAGGAAAGGCTGAAGGCGGTCAAGGATCAATATCCCGAGCTGATCGATTACAAGCAGTTGGACGTGACGACCGCGACGGACGAGGATTGGGATCAAGTGGTCGGCGAGTTCGTCAAGGCGCACGGCAAACTCAACGGCGAGGTATATACTTCGGGAGTGACGCTGACGGTTCCGTTGAAATTCTACTATGAATCGGAAGCCAAGAAACTCATGGACGTAAACTTTTGGGGCGCAGTGAAGAGCCTGCAGATCATGTCGAGGAAGAAATTTGCGGCGGAGGGCTCATCGTATGTGCTGTTCTCGTCGACGGCGGGGGCTGCCTGCGACAAGGGGCTGGCATTCTACGCGGCATCGAAGTCAGCATTGATGGCGGCGATGCGATCGTTCTGCCACGACTTGAGTGAGCGGAGGCATCGGGTCAACACGATCAGCCCCGGTTGGGTCAATACCAATATGACCGATAAGGCACTGTTCGATGAGGGCAAGCACGACAGATTGATTGAACACCATCTGCTCGGCACGGGAGAGCCTGACGACGTGAGCGGTATGGTATTGTTCCTGTTGAGCAATCGAGCCAAATGGATCACCGGAGAAGATTTCGTGCTTGACGGCGGTGCATTGAAGGGCGCCTTCGCTTGAACTGACGATACCGACTTACGACCCGCAGATGCGGGTTATTTTTTTGCGTCGCTCAAACAAAAAAGCCGCCGATCTCTCGACGGCTCAATCGTCTATCATCGCTCAACGCTCAGCGCTTGCATTTAATGATGACGTCACTGATCCGATCCACGTCGCTCATCGACAGCGACGAGTACAGCGGCAAGGTCAGCACGCGATTGCTGATCTGCAATGCGATCGGCGTCAATGTCGGATCGAATTGTCCTTTGAAGCAATTGAATGCGCTCGTCAACGGATAGAAATACTTTCGAGCATGTATGTTCTGCTCCGCCAATGCCTTGAATACGTCGTTGCGATCCGCTCCAAACTTCTGCTCATCGATCACGAGCGGGAAGTAGGAATAATTTGATCGGACGTCCTTCTGCTCGGTCGAAACTCTCAACCCGTCGATGCCCCCGAGCCGTTCTCTGTACCTCTCGACGATCGCCCTCCGACTGCCGATCTCGCGGTCGATATACTTGAGGTTGCACAGCCCCATCGCCGCGCAGAACTCATTCATCTTGGCGTTGGCGCCGACGTAATCAACATCTTCCTGATTGCTGATACCAAAATTTTTGAGATGATAGAGACGTCGACCGAAGTTTTCAGTGCCCTTCTTGAAACTGACCGCGCCACCCTCGATCGAATTGAACACTTTCGTGGCGTGGAAACTGAAACATGATGCATCACCGAACGTGCCGATGCCCTTGCCCTTATACATCTCGCCGAAGGTATGAGCGGCATCGTAAATGACTTTGAGATTGTGTCGGCGAGCGATCTCCTCGATGGCGTCGACGTCGCAGATATAGCCGTAGACGTGAACGGGGACGATTGCGCAAGTCTTATCGGTTATCAAGCTCTCGAGCTTATTGACATCGATGGTGAAGGTCTCGGGATCGATGTCGCAGAAGACGGGCTTGAGGAAGTTGCGAACGATGGCGTGAGTGGTCGATGCGAAGGTGAACGGAGTGGTGATGACCTCGCCGTTCATTGGCAGTTCCATTGCCTGCAATGACAGTTCGAGCGCCATATGTCCGTTGGTGAGCAGTTCGATGTTATCGACGTGCAGGTAATCTTGGAGTTCTCGTTGCAGAGTTTTGTGCTTGACGCCCATGTTGGTGATCCAATGGGACTGCCAGAGGTCGCGCACCTCCTCGACGTATTCTTCCATTGGCGGCAGGAACGCGCGCGTGACCATGACTGGTGGGGGGTTGAGTTTATTTCGTTGGGTCCCAATGATCGAGTTGATGTCGAAGTCAAAGCTGTAACCGTTCGACAGAGCCTTCATCGAATTGGAGAGAATGTCCTGCATAACAAGTGCAACTTCACCGGTATAATTCTCATTGAGAGCTCTTCGAAGAAGAATAGAACTCGAGACATTGAGGTTTAACAACGTCATGTGGATATCCTGTTCGGTCGAGAGGAAGGTTTTATTCATCCACGCGTATTGAATTTCCAATGCCCAACGGATCATGCAAGCCAAGTATGTGCTCGGCTGCTTTTGTTGCTGTCCGGCGTGCATTCTGAATTGACTCAGAGGTTCGACCATATAAACCAAGTTGCCTTTGGATAACAAGTTCAGCCACAACGGAAAATCGCTGATAGTATACTCTCGAGTGGTGCTGCCGAAATATCCGCTCACACCTCTCAACAATGATTTTTTAAATAGGCACGTGGTCGGTTCACCTATGTAATTGTCGACAGTTTTTAGCATAATGTTACCTGCCATAATTCCGTCGAGCTTTACTGTTTCAGGAAATTTTGGAGGCATGGGGAAAGTATTCCCTGTTTCATCAATAGGTTGGCGAACGGAGGTGACAATTGCCAGACTGTCGTCGAAGAGGAAGTAGTTGACCATCTTCTCGATCTTGTCGAGCATGAACACATCGTCGTCCATCAGCCAATTGATGTATTCAGCGTCGGGATGCAAATGACGACGCGCATTCGTCCAATTGTCTCCCGCATCGAACTCGTCATGCCACTCGTAGGTGATGCGCTTGTCCTTCGCAAGGTACGGCTGCATGAGCTTGGCAGTCTCATCGTTGTGACTGTTATCGGTGATGAAGATGTCCAGATTGCGGTACGTCTGGTTGATGACACTCTCGAGCGCGATCTTGAAGAAGTGCGGGCGTTGAAACGTCGGGATAATGATCGACACCAACGGAAAAATATCTTTTGAGTACTCATCGAGAAAGACATTGCGCTCGCGCTCATCAAAGGCGGTGTTAATGTTGTCGAACTGAACCCAGGGCGATTGCTGAGAGGCAACGACTACTTTATAGTGCTTGCGTTTAAACTCAATACTCTGAGAGGGAGCGACAAAGCCTTCTTGCTTGAACAGATCGGAACGCCACGGGATATCGTATTGCGTCGCGATGAAGACATCATCAATCGCCATCACTTCTCGGCATAATCCGTCGATCGAACCGAAATTTAGAGTTTGATTGCCGACAACAACCTTACCGAAACGAAGCGGCGAAATTTGACTGACTCCGTTGGTCGGAATACGCTCACTCCCCAAACAACCAATCATTCCGATGTCGCGATCTGACTCGAAAATTTTTAAGACGTCCAAGAGTATGTTGGGGTTAAGAATCCGAGCAGAGTCCTTCAGATAAATTTTATATCTTGCATTTGTTTTCTGCAGACCATCTTGATAAGCTGCGGCAAGACTGTTACCCTGAACGAACAAGACCTCTAACTTATGCTGCTCGGGGATTTTCAACATCTGAGTACTCTCTATCAGACGTTGAATTTTATCGGCGCCCTTGCAAAACATAATGAGCTGTATAGAATCCATCCACAATCCCTCTTCAAATATGTTATGATAAACATAGACAGTTCATTGTATCTGTGAATCCGACCATTGTCAATAAAAAAGCCCTCCCATAGGAGAGCTGCTGTATGTTTCGAATCAATTACGATCGGATTACGCGTCGTTGGAATCGGTTTCGCCGTTGATAACCTTGACCGCCTCGCGGAACGCCTCTTTGCTCCGCGCACCGTGGATCGACAGCACCAGACTCTTGCCCTTCGTGATCCCCAGGTTCGCCAACGACAGGATGCTCTTCGTCGAGCCGCTACGCTTGCCCGAGATCAATCGGATCAGGCAGCCCGTCTCCTCCGCGATGCTCACCAGGTGCGAGCACTCCCTCAATCCCAAGACGCCCTTCGCCACCAGGATGAACGACACCACCGCGCCGTACTTCTCAAGCTCGGCGTCACTGTCAATGTATTTATCGATGTCCATCGCTTCGATCTTATCAACCGCGACCGACTCATCGTAATTTCTGTTGTCGATAACTTTGTATGCGAATGCCATTTTGAATTTCTCCTTCCGTTTGCCTTGCCGTGATTCAACTTCATCTGACGACTTCCCTGTCGACAATCGTATTCTACCACATCACTTTTCAGCTTCGCAACAGGAATTCATTATTGTTTCATCAACCATTCGCTCCGATTTGCTCCCGAAATTTTTTTTGCTTGTCTAATGCCCGTCTTAAGAGTACAATCATATCAAACGAGAGGAGGTTCGATGTGTTTAGATTTTTTGTAAGCCTCGCCCTTGTTCTGTCGATCATCACTCCCTGCCGCGCTCAGGACTTTCAGTTCGTCGATTCGAGCGGGCTAACCGGCTACTACGTCGACATGGACTCCGTCGAGACCGAAAGCGGCTCGATCATTTTCGCCACCATCGCCGTCGTAAAAGCCGACGCCAATCGAAAATTCCTCTACGACGTCCGCTTCAATCATGTCGAGCGCACTTATCAGATCGTCTCGTCGAAAACCGTCGAGTACGATACTCAAAACGTTCTCGACTCACGCGACGCCCCGAGGGATTTTCGCGCTTACGCTCCCAACTCCGAAATGTCCGAGCTCATCAATTACATCATGCATGGTGGTGACCTCCCTTGATCGATAAGAAATTTTTCGTGCCGTTGATGCTCGCGTTGATGTTCGCGCCCTCAACCGTCGGCGCCGAATACACTTCCCATTCCGATACCGATGTCGAAGTCTTTGATTACATCGAGAACCGACGGCGCGAAGCTCGCGATAAACAATTGACGCCCGAACAAGTCAAATTGCTCGAGGACGTTGAGACCGCCAAGGAGCAATTGCCTCACCCCGATCTCGAGACCGAACAGGTGCCCGCCGTGTTCGAAGGCGATAATCTTGTCTACCACACCGAGACCGGCGAGTTCATTGCGCAGGGCAAGGTCGATATCCTTCAGCTCGAGGGGCGACGCTTCCAAACCGATAAGGCAACCGGCAACGTCATCGAAAAGACCGTCAGCATTCAGGGGCGCGCGCATGTCCTTCAGGTCGTCGACGGCTCGCCGCGCGTCACTCTCGACGGTTATCGAACCTTCTACAATTACGGCACATCGATCGGAACGATGGGCTCCGCGCGGGGCAAGGCGGGCGAGTATTATATAACGGGCAAGCGTTTCGAGTTTTATCCCGATCACATCGTCGCCTTCGACGCCACTCAGACCAAATGCGGCGCCGCGCAACCCGATTACACCGTGAGCGCCGAGAAGATGGAAATCTGGCCCGAACGTGTTATCAAGATGTATAAGATTAAATTTCGGATCAAGGGTAACGTCGTCGGCACGAAGGAATATGACGAACGGAAATTCGGCGGCGAAGAGCGGCTCGACTTCCCGCGCATCGGATACAATAAAGATTATGGCGCGTACATCGAGCAGAGGATCGAACGTCCGATCACCGATCACTTTAAGAGCGTGACGAAGGCGCATCTCGAGACCAAGCGCGGCGTTCGAAGCAATACCGAAATCGTTTACGACAATCGGGACTCGAGCGCGCGAGTGGCTTACGGATTTTACAGCGACGGCGATAATGTTTGGGTGCAGAAAGAGCCGTCGTTGATCTTGCATTACGGTCGGCATTTCGATCATCTGCCTGCGAGTTACGGATTCAATTACGAGATCGGACATTGGAAATCCAATTCGGTGTCGAGTACTCACCAGAAGTATGAGGTGGGTTTGGCGCGCGACCCGATCATCTACCACAATTGGATGCTGACGCTCGGCACCAGTTACACGATCACAAAGGAGAGCTCCGACGATTCGACGGTGCACGGCATCAATTACGGGGCGGTGCTGCTCAAGGAGTTCGATGATCGGTTTGCGGCGTTCACGGGCTACCATTACACGAAGAACACCAAAAAGAACTCTCTGTTCGATTTCGAGAACGACGATTATGCCAAGAAGATATCGATGGGCTTGAGCTGGCGAATGGATCATCGCAATCGGTTTGTGGTGGGGCTGAGTTTTGATGCGGATCGGTCGGCGGTGCAGGACGTCGATTATTATTGGTATCATGATCTTCACTGTTCGCAAGTGATATTGCGTTGGAGGGATCGGCGTGATAAATTGGAGGCGCATTGGCAATTCACGCCGTGGTAATAAATTTTTGAGAAGGTGACGCATTGCAGAAGTTAGTGACGTCGATCAAAAAAATGCAGGGACGAAAAATCTTGGTGATCGGCGATATGGTGGCGGACGTTTATCTCAACGGACAGATCGGAAGAATATCCCGAGAGGCGCCCGTCTTGATCCTTCAACAGGTCGATGAAAGAGTGGTGCCGGGCGGCGCAGCAAACGTCGTGGCGAACGTCGCAACGCTCGGGGGCGAAGTGTTTGCGGTGGGCGTGGTCGGCGAGGACGCTTATTCGGATCAGTTGAGAGGACTGCTTGATCAGCTTGGAGTGCACGTTGAGGGATTGGTGACCGATCCTTCGCGTCCGACGATCTCAAAGGTGAGAGTGATAGCGGGCGGTCGTGCGACGGTGAGCCAGCAGGTGGTGCGTATCGATCGAGAGAGCAAAGAACCGCTGTCGAAGAAGATCGAAGCGCAACTGATCGCAAGGCTCGACGCGGTGTTGCCGCAGATCGAAGGCATAGTGTTGAGCGATTACGGGTCGGGGACGATCACCGAGGACGTCAAGAAGTGGCTGATCAATTATGCCAACAAAAACAAAATCCCGTCGATAGTCGATTCGCGTTACGATGTCGGGAGGTTCGGCGGCGTCAAGTACGTCAAGCAGAGCGATACTGAACTGGCGGCGTTTATCGGACATGAGATTAACAGTATGGGCGCGCTGATCGAAGGCGGTTCCGAACTGTTGAGACGAACAAATGCGTCGGCGGTACTGATCACGCGCGGCGAGAAGGGCATGAGTTTGTTCGAGCGTTCGGGAGCGGTGCATCACATTCCCGTGTCGGACAAGAGCGAGGTGTTTGACGTGTCGGGCGCGGGCGATACGTGCGTGGCGGCGTTCATCTTGGCGCTGACGGGCAAAGTCAATCCGATCAACTCCGCGCGGATCTCGAATTATGCGGCGGGCATCGCGGTGCGCAAGCCCGGGACGTCAACGGTGAGCTACGAGGAGCTTGAGCGCGTCGTCAATAAATAATTTGATCCCGCCCACCCACCCCATGAAGGTTTCACCTTCAACCATTGATCGGTTCCGAAGGAGCGAAGGGCGGACGGGAGCATAAAATTTTTGAGGCTTATGATATGTTGATAGACAGGAATGAAATTGCCGCTCATTGCGATCGATTGCGGGCGGCAGGCAAAAAGATTGTGTTCACCAACGGCTGCTTCGACATTCTTCACGCGGGGCACGTCAGATATCTCAATGCGGCGCGAGAGTTCGGCGATCATCTGATCGTGGGGCTCAATTCCGATGCGTCGGTCAAGATGCTCAAGGGCGAGTCTCGTCCCGTCAATCCCCAATGCGATCGAGCCGAAGTGTTGTCGGGCTTGCGAGCGGTCGATGACGTGGTGATCTTCGACGAGCGGACGGCGAAGGCGGTGATCGCCGAGGTCAAGCCGAATGTCTATGTCAAGGGCGGCGATTATGATCTGAGCACGTTGCCCGAGGCGAAGGTGGTTCAATCGTACGGCGGGCGCGTCGAGTTCATCAAGCTGGTCGAGGGGCGTTCGACGACCAACATCATCAATCGGTTGAGATCGGAGTGAAGAGCTTGGAGCACGATCTCAACAACGTATTGATCATCAAGTTGAGCGCGATCGGCGACGTCATTCACGCGCTGCCGGTGTCGTACGCGATCAAGGAGACGTTCCCGAACGCCAAGCTGACATGGGTGGTCGAACCGCCGTCGTATGATCTGCTGTCGATGAATCCGTGCGTCGACAACATCATCACGTTCCACAAGAAGGAATTCAAATCGTTTCGGGGCTTCGCGCGCAAGTTCTTCCCCTTCCGTCGCGAACTGCAATCGCAAACTTATGATGCGGTGCTCGACCTGCAAGGATTATTTAAATCGGCGGCGATCGCTTTCTTTGCGCGCTCGAACATAAAGTTGGGCATCTGCAATATGCGCGAGATGTCGGATCGAGTGAGCAAGCCGGTGGTCGGCAAGCACTTCAACGGTCACATCGTCGAGCGGTATCTTGACACGGCGCGCGCGATCGGTTGTCGGGTCGATAAGGTTGTGTTTCCGCTCGTGATCCCCGACGACGAGGCTCAACGCGCCGAATCGATTGTGGCGCATGCGGGAGCTCAATTCAAAAATCCGTTTGTGGTGCTGGCGATCGGAGCCAATTGGGTGAACAAGCGTTGGCGCGAGGAATATTTTGCGGAGCTTGTCGATTGGTTTTACAGCATCGAGGTCATTCCGATCATGGTGGGCGCGGGGGTGGTCGACGAGCAACGGGCGCAAGCGATCACCAAGCAGGCTGAAATCCCTCCGATCGATCTGGTCGGCAAAA
Source organism: Selenomonadaceae bacterium (assembly GCA_017477125.1). Lineage (GTDB taxonomy): Bacteria > Bacillota > Negativicutes > Selenomonadales > Selenomonadaceae > Quinella. The sequence goes on along the minus strand of JAFUXN010000042.1, from coordinate 35,516 downwards.
CCAATTGGAAACAGTTGGCGCACATCGTCAAGAACGCGCGGCTGGTGGTGGGCGGCGATACGGGCGTGGTGCATCTGGCGGCGGGGCTCGGGACGCGGACGGTGATGTTGATGGGACCGACCGACGCCAATCGCAACGGTCCTTACGGTCAGCTCAAGAATGCTCTCGAGGTCGATCGGACATGCAAATTCTGTTGGAAGCGGGTATGTCCGAAGGGCGACGACTGCCTTGAGAGGATCACGGTCAAGCAGGTCGAGCGCAAAATACTGTCGATGAAATGAACAGGATAGCGGGGCTCGATCTGATCAGGGCGACGGCGATCGTGCTGGTCGTTCTAAATCACACCGTCGAGATCGTTTGCGGGCTCCACGTCGCCGAGGTCGTCAACCGCATGTCGGAAGGCGCTCAATGGTTCGCGCTCCTCGCCTTCACTCTCGCCCGTTGCGGCGTCCCGTTGTTCTTCTTCTTGAGCGGTTACCTCCTGCTTCCGCGCGGATTCGATCAACAATCGACGGAGAAATTCTATCGGCGCAATTGGTTAACGCTGTTGGCGACGTGGGAGTTATGGATCGTCCTCTATAATCTGTTCATCGCCGCGCTCGACGGCATGACGCTCAACGACGAGACGGCATTCATCATCGACCTGCACGAGTTTCAATTCGACGCGCTGATTCGAGAGATGATCTTCGTCGAGGCGGTCGGCATGATGCACGTGTGGTATATCGGCGTAATCCTGGGCATCTATCTGTTCATTCCGTTCGTCGCGCGGGTGCTGCCGACCATCACCGACAATCAACTGTTGGCATTGAGCTCGATCGCTTTCGCATATTATTTCGTGTTGCCGACGGTCGATCGATTGTTCGACGTCGATCTGAAGTTGTGGATCGATCTGAGCTTCTCGGGCGGGCTCTATGGGTTTTACGTCGTGATCGGATATCTGCTCAAAAGATTCGAGCCGACGATCGATCGAACGGTCAACAACATCGCGCTGCTCGTCTCGACGATCGGATTGATCGCAATCATCGCCGCCGTCCAATTGGAATTTTATCGGGTCGGCGACGCGTTCATGATCTGGTATGACTTCTGCCTATTGCCGATTGCCGCCGCGGGACTGTTCATCGCATTGAGACGAGCGGCGGTGTCGAACGCTTTGATCGATGTGCTGTCGAGAGGATCATTCGGCATCTACCTTCTTCACGCGCCGTTGCTGATCCTGCCGGTCAAGTTCGATGTGTTCTCGACGTTGGGGCGGAGCGCCAAGACATGCTGTTGGTTGATAACGGTCGTGGCGTTGGCGAGCGTGATCGTAAAAATATTTTCGGTGGCGCCGACCGTGCAGAGGATTTTGTTCAGATCAAAATGATTTTGGAGATGAGGAACTGTTGAAGTGGACTACTTGAAGCGATTTTTTGACGGGCTGCAACGCGATTTCCGATTGTTTGTCTTCCTGCTGCTGCTCATCGAGGTCTATCGATTCGTATTCATCATGATGATGTCGGCGTACATGGCGCCCGAAAGTACGTCTGAAGAAGTCGGCAAAGCGTTGTGGACGGGTCTGCGCTTGAGCATGAAGACGGCGGGCGCCTTCACGCTCGTATCGTTGTTGTTCTCGACGATCATCGGGCTCGGGTACAAATGTCGGCTGGCGATTGGAGCGGTGTCTTCACTGATCCTGTCGATCTTATTCCAAGCGCGCTTCCCATATTATCAGGCGTTCCAATCGACGTTCGGGCTCGAGGTGATCCATGGCGTCGACGAAGATTTCTCGACGATCCTATCGATGTTCGTTGAGGGATATGGCATGGTGTGGCGCGTGTTGTTGGCGCTCGTGTTGACGATCCTCTGTCTGGCGATCCTGAGTCGATTGATGTTGATCAAAACGATCAGCCTGCCGCCGTTGCCGACGATGGGACGCAAAGTCGGATTCGTTTCGGCGCTGGTCTGCGGGATATTTTTGATCGGATTGTTCGCGCGGTTCGGTGGCTCGTTTACGTACGCGAGCGGAGTGAATTGGGAGAACGCGGGCGTGACGAGCGATTACTTCTTGAACGAATGCATACTCGACGACGTGCAAGCGTTGTATCGAGCGCGAGCGATGCACAAACGCATGGAGATCGGAGACATCTCGGGCGTGGATCGCGACGGCATTTGGACGTATGCGCGAGAGATCGCGGGGCGCGGCAAGCTCGAGTCGGACGATCTGAGGGTGTACCTCGAGCGCAAGACGAGCGGCAATCGGATCGAGAAGCCGCAACACATCTTCATCATACTCGGCGAAACGTGGATGCAGTGGCCGATGCTGGGCAAGTATGAGGAGTTGCACGTTGCCGACGGGCTCAAGTCGCTGATTGCGATGGACAACTGCTATTACAGTCGGAACTTCCTGCCGAACGGAGATTTTACGTCGGTGGCGATCACGGGGCTGGTGACGGGGCTGTCGGACGTCAACATCAAAGTCAATTATCAGCCGCGCACCTACGAGGAGCCGTACATCACGGCGATGGCTGAACCGTTCAAGCGGTTGGGTTATCAGGTCGATTTCTGGTATGGCGGGGTGCCGTCGTGGGACAACATCAACAAGCTGGCGTTGGCGCAGGGCTTTGATCACTTCTACGGTTATCCCGATTTTCATGCGAAGAAGCAGAACACGTGGGGGACGACGGATAAAAATTTATTCAATGCGATAGCGGATCATTTGGAGGAGGAGCCTCCGACGGTGCACCTGATCATGACGACGACGAATCACCCGCCGTATAATCTGAACTTGACGGCGGAGGGTTACGACACGACCAAGAAGCGCGAAGAGCTGTCGAAGTTGCCGAACATGTACAATGCGCAGCAGTTGGCGACGGAGCTGGGGCATTACTGGTACATGGACATGGTGACGACGCAATTCGTCAAGAACGTGAGCGAGAAGTTTCCGAGCAGCGTGTTTGTGATCACGGGAGATCATGCGGTGAGGTGTGATCCGTCGGCGCGACCGACATTGTTTGAGCATCAGAGTGTGCCGTTCGTGCTGTTTGGGCAAGGGATCGACAAAAAAATATTGCCGACGGACGTGCCGGGAGGTCACACGTCGATCGTGCCGACGCTGATCGAATTGATAGCGCCGAAGGACTTTGAGTATCGCTCGATCGCGCCGCCGCTGACGAAGGGCAATGGTGCGGGGTTCAATCGAGACGTGTACATAACGAACTCGACGATTGGGAAGGTGGACAATGATACGGTAGAGTTGTTGCCGCATCTGGCGTCGAAGGAACTGCCGAAGATAAACATGTCGGAGGAGAGGGACAACGCCAAGCATGTGGTGACGATGATGCGAACGCTGTCGTGGTGGCTGCTGACGAACGGGACGCATTTGCCCGCGCTCACCGAGGAATAAACGTTGATAAAAGAAGAAGGAGCGACCGCCTCTCACGCGTGGCGGCTCGCTCCCTTTCCTTCGTGATCAATATTAGCTGGGCTCAAAAATACTATAGGAACCGATGAAAAAATAAAGCGTCGTCCGCCACTCGAACAGGCGGCGACGCCTTTTTAGGTGGTGCTAAAATCTTTGGGTGCGGAAGTAAAAGTTGGGAGCGACCGCCTACCGATGGGGGCGGCTCGCTCCCTTTCCTTCGCCGTGCAACGTTAGATGGGTTCAAAAATATTATATAGGTCGACGGAAAAATAAAGCGTCGTCCGCCACGCGAACGGGCGGCGACGCCTTTTTTAGGTGCTACTAAAATCTGTGGGTGCGGAAGTAAAAGTTGGGAGCTACCGCCTCTCACGCGTGTCTGCTAGCTCCCGTTCCTTCGCCGTGCAACAAAAAATATTATAGAGTTCTACTGAAGGGGCGTCGTCCGCCACATGAGTCGGCGGCGACGCCCTTTTTTATTTTTATACGAGACTCAAAAACTTTATGGTCGATCGAAGAGAAGGCGTCGTCCGCTCACTTCGAAAGCGGCGACGCCCTATTTTTATTCATCTTCCTCAAACGTGATCGATGATGAAGTTGCGATCGGAGAACACATTCATCGTCGAACGTATTGTTGCGCGCTGCTCGAGATCAATCTCAACCGTCAAAATCTCGTCGCCGATCGCTCCCTCGATTATAATCTCACCCCACGGATCGATCGCCATCGAATGCCCGCCGCTGTTGACCGCCGCCACGTACATCTGATTCTCGATCGCCCGCGCCCGATTCAGTATCCTCCAATGCTCCAATCGTTTTGTCGGCCACGCCGCCACCACAAACATCAATTCAACGCCGCCGAGCGCCAACCGTCTGATCGATTCGGGGAACCGAATATCATAACACACCACCGTCGAGCACTTCACTCCGTCGAATGTGTACGTCGCCAACCGATCGCCCGCCTCAAATATTTTCTCCTCGCCCGCCGGCGAAAACAAATGCGCCTTATCATACTCCGCGCGGATCATTCCCGATCGATCGATCGCATACGACCTGTTATAAAACTTCCCGCCGTCGGCAACCGCCACCGTCCCGCCCGCCACATTCACCTTATTGCTCTGCGCCATGTACGTCAGGAATTTTTTCGACCGTTGACCGTCGACATCGGCAAACTTCTCCAACGGCGTCGGATAATATCCCGTCGACCACAGTTCGGGCAAAACGATCACATCCGTCTGATCCGACAACGCCCGCTCGATCAGTTCTTCCGCTCGATCAAAATTCCCGTCGACATCTCCAAGCGTCGGCTTGAACTGTATCATCGACACTCTCATATCAATCAGCCCCGTCGATCGCCGCATTGTTGAGCTTCGCGCGCAATATCCGCCGCACCGATTGATCGATCCGCTCCTCGCTCAACTCCCCGCGCTTGACCGCATCGAGTATCCCCATATATACATCTTGCTCGTGCGCATACTCATGACACACCAACGCGATGTCCGCGCCCGCTTGGATCGCCTTCACCCCGACCTCGCGGAACAAATTATGATTCGCCGCCGCGCCCATCTCAAGGTCGTCGGTGATGATGATCCCGTTGAAGCCCAACTTCTTCCTCAACAGCCCCGTCAACACTTCAGACGACAGGCTTGCCGAGTTGTCGGGATCGATTGCGGGATAATTGATGTGCGTCGCCATCACCATGAACCGATCGTGCGGGTGATTGTCGATGACGCGCTTGAACGGCACCAGATCAATTTCGTCGAGCTCCTTGAGCGACGCATCGATCGACGAAATCTCAACGTGCGAATCGACCACGCCCCTGCCGATCCCGGGGAAATGTTTCAAGCAACAGATGATCCCGTTGTCCTCATAGCTCCGCGCGGAGGCGTCAACAAAATCGGCGACGAGTTGAGGATCGGTGCCGAACGAACGGATATCGTCCTGAACGTCGGCGACGGGCGCAAAGTTCACGTTCACGCCGATCGATCTCAAATTGCCGCAAGTGTAATCGACCCATTTCTTATCGTCCTCGATCGAGCCGCTTTGACCGATCGATTGTTGAGAAGGCGCGGCGTCGATCACATGCCCGAGACGAGTGACGCGCCCGCCCTCCTCGTCGATTGCAATGAACAACGGCACCTTCTCGTCGGCTTGAGTTTGAATGTGATTGACCAATTGCGCGGTCTGTTCAATCGAATTGATATTGCGCGCGAACAGGATCACGCCGCCGAAATGAAACTGATGAAGCATATAGAGCGAGTCCTCGTCGACGTCGGTACCGTGAATGCCGATCATCACCATCTGCCCGACCTTCTCGGTCAACGACATCGACTTTATGATCTCGTCGATCGGATCGGGACGCGCGGCAGTCTGATTGGAGCAGGCGGGCGCGGGCTCGGGTTCCGAACTGCAACCGAGCGACAGGAACGTCATAACGAAAAACAGTAGCGTCGAAAATAATTTCCTCATGGTTGAGCCTCCTGATCCTTGTTGACGGAACGACCGAAGGGCTCGGCGTCGGGCACCGTGTCGACCTTGGGCGGTCCCGCCGTCACCTTCGCCTCGAGCTCCATGTTGCGCACCTTCTTCGACAGCCTCTTTACTTCCTCCGCCAGATAGTTGACGGTTTGACTGTCGAGCGTGCGACGAGAGAGAAGGTAAGCCACCGCCACGAACATCATCACGAACATCACCATCAACGCGATGAGGATCGTGTCCGCCACCGCCGGCGAGAAGATTCCTTCCGACACGACCTCTTGAGTTGTCTCTTCCATTGCGATCACCTCTTCAGTCGATCATACCATGCGCCCGCCAATTGTCAAAAAATTTTTCGCGAAACGATTGCATTTTGCCAAGCGCCTGTGATACAATACCATCGTAAGTTCGATTGGGGGTCGCAAGGCTCCCGAGGCACTATGTTAAATTTATTTTAGGAGGTAATGCACATGCCATTGATTACGACCAAAGCGATGTTCAAGAAGGCTCACGAGGGTCAGTTCGCAATCGGCGCTTTCAACGTCAACAACATGGAGATCGTCCAGGGAATTACGAGTGCAGCCGCTGCGCTCAACTCGCCCGTCATCCTCCAGTGCTCCGCCGGCGCCCGCAAATATGCTAACCATCAGTACCTCGTCCATCTCGTCAAAGCAGCTCTCGAGGTCAATGATATTCCTATCGCTCTGCATCTCGATCACGGTCCGGATTTCGCAACCTGCAAGTCCTGCATCGACGGCGGCTTTACCTCTGTCATGTTCGACGGCTCGCACTATCCGTTCGAAGAGAACATTGCAAAGACGAAGGAAGTTGTCGAGTATGCGCATGCTCACGGCGTAATGGTCGAGGCTGAGCTCGGACAGCTCGCGGGTGTTGAGGACGATGTCAGCGTCGACGCCGACAAAGCTCACTACACCAAACCCGAAGAGGTCGTCGAGTTCGTTTCCAAGACCGGCTGCGACTCCTTGGCAATTGCTATCGGCACCAGCCACGGCGCATTCAAATTCACTCCGGAGCAGTGCACCCGCAATCCCGAGACCGGCGTTCTCGAGCCGCCCGAGCTCCGCTTCGACATCCTTGCGGAAATCGAGAAACAGATTCCGGGCTTCCCGATCGTGCTGCACGGCGCATCGTCGGTCATTCCCAAGTACGTCAAGATCATCAATGACAACGGCGGCAAACTCAAAGACGCTGTCGGCATTCCCGAGGCTCAGCTCCGTAAAGCCGCCAAGTCTGCTGTCTGCAAGATCAATGTCGACTCCGACCTCCGTCTTGCCATGACCGCCGGCATTCGCGAGCACTTCAACCAGCATCCGGATCATTTCGATCCGCGTCAGTATCTTGCTCCGGCTCGCGCTTATATCCAAGAGCTCGTCGAGCACAAGATCAAAGAAGTTCTCGGTTCCGACGGCAGCGCTCCCGCAATCATGGAGCTCGCAAAGACCCTCTGATCCGACAAAACTCAAAACGGTCGATAATCAACAATCAATCGTTGACGCAATAAAATTTTTGCCCGCGGCAGATTTTTCCCTGCGGCGGGCTTTTTTCATGCTATAATACTCGAAAACATCATCGGCAAGGAGGGATCGCGATGATAAATCTGATGAGACGAGAATCATTCGAGCGCGCCAAGAAGGTCAAGCTGATCGTTCTCGACGTCGACGGCGTGTTGACCGACGGAGGAGTGTACATCGGCGAGACCGGCGAACTGTTCAAGCCCTTCCACGTGCGCGACGGGCTGGGCATCAACATTGCTCTGCGTCTCGGCTTCAAATTTGCAATCATAACAGGCAGGAAGTCCCCGCAATTGGCAATCCGCGCCAAGGAACTGGGCATCAACGAGGTGTGGCAGGGCAAGATCGATAAGCGAATGGCGTACGACGACATCAAGCAGAAGTTTGGATTGACGGACGAGGAGATTGCTTACGTCGGCGATGATCTGATCGACCTTCCGATCATGGCGCAAGTCGGCTTCCCCGCCACCGTCGCCGACGCTCCGAGCGAGGTCAAAAATTATTCGTGCGTGGTGAGCGATCTCAACGGCGGACGCGGAGCGGTGCGCGAGGTGATTGAGTTCATATTGAAGGCGCAGGGCTTGTGGCAGGACGTGGTCAACAGTTATTTGATGTATTGAGGTGGGATTCATTTGGATTTGATGGCGGTAACCGATCAATACGCCGAGCTCGAGACGGTCAAGAAGTGCACGATAATCTGTTGCGCCGATCATGGGGTGGCGGCGGAGAATGTGAGCGCCTATCCTCAAGAGACGACCGCGCAGATGGTGAGGAATTATCTGGTGTCGCGTGGCGCGGCGGCGAATGTGTTTTCGAAGTTTGCGCGCTCCGAACTGTTGGTGGTCGACGTGGGGATCGCTGCCGACATGAGTGATCTGCCCGAGCTGGTCAATCGGAAGATAGCCGACGGGACGAACAACATAGCGAAGGGACCGGCGATGACTTACGAGCAGGCGGATCGAGCGATCAACATTGGGATTGAGCTGGTCGAGACGGCGGTCGAAGGCGGGTACAATTGTTTTCTGCCGGGCGAGATGGGCATCGGCAATACAACGGCGAGTGCGGCGGTGGCGGCGGTGCTGTTGCGCGTTGATCCCGAGCGTGTGACGGGGCGCGGCACAAACATATCTGATGAGAGATTTGCGCATAAGCTCGAGACAGTCCGTCAAGCGATCAAGGTCAATCGGATCAAAACCAAGAAGGCGCGCGATCCGATCGCGGTGCTCGCCAAGGTCGGCGGCTTCGAACTGGGTTGCATGGCGGGGATCATTTTGGGCGCGTATCGACATGACGCGTTGGTGATCCTCGACGGGTTCAACACGGCGGTGGCGGCGTTGATAGCGTGTCAGATCGATTGGGATTGTCGGGATTGTTTGATCGCGTCGCACGTCGGGCGGGAGATCGGTCATAAGGCGGTGCTCGATGCGCTTGAACTCGATCCGATGCTCAAACTTGATCTGGCGTTGGGCGAGGCGATCGGGTCGAGTATACTCTCGCGCGTGCTCGACAGATTTACATTCAATGAGAGCGTCGACGCCGAAGACGACGTTGCTCCTCCTCCGCCCGACGATGTTGAGATCGAAGGCGAGTTTGACGGCGACGATGACGGTTTCGACATGGAGTTCAGCATCTTCGACGGGACGGGCATGGACGTTCGGTTCAATGCGGACAGGACGGACGGGTTTTCGATTGAAGTGAAGAAGATGAGCGACGAGAACATAGCGGTGACGGATCGGACGTTTAACTTTTATCTGAACACGATGCCGGTGCTCGACCGCGGGGCGATGGAGCGAAGCCGCAATCGATTGGACAATCTGTCGAAGCCGTGCAGGAGTCTTGGGGTGCTCGAAGAAATTGTGATGCAGATAGCTGGCATAAGCGGCGAGGACGTTCCGAATGTGTATTTGGGTCGGAACATCATGTGTCTGACGGACAAGGAGTTCGATGCGGAGGAGTTTGACGAGAACTTTGAGAATGGTGATTGGAACGGGGAATTGAATCCGTTGACGGCGTTGAGCGACACGATAGAGGATTTTGATGTGCCGTTGACGATAGCGGTATTGAGCGACGGCTCGGACCCGACGGCGGCGTTTGATTTTGGTCGAGCGGCGGCGGAGGATATCAGTTTCAAGACGCCGATAATCGGATTGACGGTGCTGAATGATGTGGCGGCGTATGAGGATTTGGGGGAGGATTTGAGCGAAGCGCTGTTGACGTCGGACGGGTCGTTGAAGTATGGCGCGGACGAATTTCTGAAGCACGTGCCGAAGGAAAGTCGAAGCCTGGTGAGCGCGGTGATCGGGGCGTTGGTGGCGGCGACGCACAATTCGAGCCTGGTGATTGTGGACATGGGCGCGGTTGATCTGATAGCGCGGTACGTGGAGGAGTTATGCCCGGGCGTGCGACCGTACATCTTGCATGCGTCGAAGCTGATGGTGCCGTCGGCGGACGGGATCGAAGATGCGCTCGACGGCGAAGCGATCTGCATTGCGTTGGAGGTGGTGCAGGCGGCGTTGAATGCGGCGGTCGAAATGAAAACGTTCGCAGAGACGGGAGTGCGGACGGCGATTGATGGGATCGGGAACTTCCGTCAGCTCGATTGAGAGTATAAAAAAACGAGCGCCCGCCTACTCGCGTGGCGGATCGCTCGATATTTTTTGGAGCGGCGATCAATGGTTGGGGCGGCGATGAAAGACGAACGGTTAAAGAAAGGGCGCCCGCCTTCGATGTCGGCGGCTCGCCCTTGTCCGTGTTCAGTAGTTCAACGGTTAAGGGTGGAGGTTAAAGACGGGCGACCGCCTCCCGCTCGGGGCGGCTCGCCCTATCCTCTTTGGTCTGCCAAACAGTTTGAGCGCCGAATAAAGTTTACGGAGAGAAGGAAAATGGGGCGTCCGCCGAAGGAACGGGCGGCGACACATTATTTTTTACCGACAGCACAATCGTTGAAGGCGATGGCAAAAGTACGGGCGACCGCCTCCGATGCCGGCGGCTTGCCCCATTCTCTTTGGTCTGTCAAACAGTTTGAGCTCCAAACAAAGTTTAGAGGCGGAGAAGAATGGGGCGTCCGCCTACTGAGCGGGCGGCGACCCCATTTCTCTTCAATCAAAGCGCAACGGTTGGGGCGACGTTGAAAGGGTCGGGCGACCGCCTCTCGAAGGGGGCGGCTCGCCCTATCCTCTTTGGTCTGCCAAACAGTTTGGGCGCCAATAAAGTTTATGTGTGGAGGGGAATGGGGCGTCCGCCTACTTAGCGGGCGGTGCCCCATTATTTTTTACCGACCACACGAGCGTTGAAGACGATGGTGAAGAACGGGCGACCGCCTCTCGAAGGGGGCGGCTCGCCCTATTCTCTTTCATCTGCTAAACAGTTTTGGATTAGAGTGAAGTTTACGGGGCGGAGGAGAATGGGGCGTCCGCCGAAGGTGCGGGCGGTGCCCCATTATTTTTTACCGACCACACAATCGTTGAAGGCGGTGGTGAAAGTAAGGGCGCCCGCCTCTCGATGCCGGCGGCTCGCCCTATCCTCTTTGGTCTGCCAAACAGTTTGAGCGCCGAATAAAGTTTACGGAGAGAAGGAAAATGGGGCGGCCGCCGAAGGACGGGGCGGCGACACATTTCTTTTCAATCGAAGCTCAACAGTTTAGGGCGCCGAGGAAAAAACGGGCGACCGCCTCTCGAATGGGGCGGCTCGCCCTATCCTCTTTGGTCTGCCAAACAGTTTGAGCTCCAAATAAAGTTTTGAGGCGGAGGAGAATGGGGCGCCCGCCTACTGAGCGGGCGGTGCCCCATTATTTTTTACCGACCACACAAGCGTTGAAGACGATGGTGAAGGACGGTCGCCCGCCTCTCGAAGGGGGCGGCTCGCCCCTCCCTTTTTGGTCGGCTAAAAATATTTTCGAGAGCGCGGGACGATGTGCGCGGCGTCCGCCTCGCGAACCGGCGGCGACGCGCATTTTTTGATCTCAATCAATCGTCGCGATGCGCAAGGTATTGCATATATTTCCATTTAGCCTCCTTGCGCTTGCGGTGGCTCATCGGCACCTTCAGCCCGCCCTCCACTACAAAATCTTCATCAAGCATGTCCACAATCCGATCCATGTTGACGATGATCCGATAGTGGCACTCCAAAAATCTCTTGTCTGTCAACAGCCGACGCGCAAACTCCTCATAGCTCATCGTCGAGATGATTTCCTGCGACCGCGTCACCACCCGCACCCTGTGCTTCTCGTTGATGTCCAAGTACAATATGTTTTCGTACGGCACTTCAATATCGTTCGACTTCAGTACCGGAAACACGATCGATTGCTGCGTCTTCAACAGCCTCGGCAGTATGAAGTCAAACGTCTTCCGAAAATCCTTCTCGTGCTCACCGATCGGCTTGATGAAATATCCCGACGCAAACACCAGATAACCCTCGAGCAGAAATGCATCGGTGCTCGTCAGGAAGATGATGATGCAATCCCGATCGAGCGAACGAATGTGTTGAGCCACCTGCACACCGTTCATTTCTTTCATGAAGATGTCGAGCACGATCATATCAAACCGATCGGCGGCAAATTCCTCCACAAATTTCAACGGGCTGAGGTACTTCGTCACCTCCAGGTTATTCGACAGCTCAACGTGATTCTCCTCAATATAGTGCGTCACGAACGACGCCGCATTGCATAAATCCGATTCAACATCGTCAACAAATGCCAACCGCATGCCATCACTCCTTCACCATCATCGTAACGATCGTTATGTCGTCCGATTGATCATGCGCGCCCGCGAACTCCTTGATATCATGAAGGATCGCGTCGGCGATATTTTTTTGCCCTTCGATCGCCAATCGAGATACCAGCGCCGCCAATCGAGCTTCCAAATAAAAATCTTCCTGCTCGTTTAACGCCTCCGTCACTCCGTCCGAGTAGAGGATCAAGATGTCGCCGACCGTCAATTGCGTCTCAAGTTTTTTATAGGGAATATCCTCCATCGAGCCGAGCATCGCTCCCGAGCGCTTCTTGAGGTATTCGAACGAGCCGTCGCGGTGAACGATCAACGGGCTGGTATGTCCCGCATTGACGTACGTCATTCGCCCCGTCGATATCTCGTAGAGCACCGCCACCGCCGTCGCGAACATCTCGGTATCGTTGTTCTCGCAAAGCTGATTGTTCGTCTCCGCAAAGATTTGCGTCAATGATATGTCGGCGCTGCTGATCTTGTGGTGGATCAACGTGTGCGTGATCGTCATGAACAGCGACGCGGGGATTCCCTTATCCGATATGTCGGACACCACCAGCACCACGTGATCCTCGTCGAGCATCTTGAGATCGTAGAAGTCTCCGCCGATCATCAGCGCCGGTTGCATGATCGCTTCAACCGATATCCGATCTGTCTCGTCGTTGATGATGTCGGGCGAAGGCAACAGCGCCGCTTGAATGTTCTTTGCGATCTCCAATTGCGTTTGGGTGCGCGCCCTCTCCGACAGCGTTTGACGCAGGTTGTCGATGTACTTATAAATGCTGTCGAGCATCTTATGAAGAGTTTGCGACAGCAATTCGATCTCGTCGCCCGAGCGCACGACCTCGAACGAAATTTTTTCGCGCTCGAGATCGGAATGCGTGAGCTTGGTCGCCGTCTTGGTTATGTCGCTCAACGGTCGGATCACGTTCTGTTCGATGTACCAAATCAAAATCAATTGGATCGTCAAGGTGAAATGCAAGACCAAGAAGGTGTTCTCGTAGAAGCTCAACCAGATCGCGTTCGACGAGTAATCGCCCTCGACCGTCGCGAAAGCGTACACCGACATGATCAGCGTGAGCAGGAGCATGAAGATGCAGAAGCCTTGCGTGATCCGATAATAGATCGGTTTACGGAGGGCATTCTCGTCCTGCCAATGGATCGCCTTCGATTGCTCGAACTCGAAACCGCTGCTCATCATCATCAACAGGATCGGCAGACCGAACAGCACGTTGACATCGAAGTTGTTGATGACGATCGTCGAGAAGCGGCTCAACGTCAAATGAGCGTCGGGGAACATCACGACGGGAACGACCGTGAAATAAATGCCGGTGGTGAGCACCACGCCGAATTGGATCACGATGTATCGAATCATGTTTTTGAGGCTGATGGCGAACGGATTTTCATCGCGCCCGAGCATGAACGAGTGCCACAATCGATAAGTGCCGTAAGCCATCAAAAAATTTCCGATCGAGCCGAAGACGTAGAAGATGATCGTGATGGCATCCCATTCGAAATTCGGATTGAACAGATCGGAAACGAAATTGCCGACGCCCACTCCGATCGAGCCCGACAGCCCCCACATGATCCCGAACAGCGGCGCGAGGAACGATGACATTCTGACGTTGGTATTCTGCAGCCCGAAAACGTATTGGAAGATGATAAGTCCCGCGGCAAAACAAAATGCGGCGATGCCGGTATGTCTCAACAAAAGTTTCACAGTCAATCTCCTCAGATGAATTTTAATTCGAAGGCGGCGGCGAGCCTCGACACAAAATTTTTCTCAACGAACGCCGCGCGCTCCTTCGGAAGATATCCCGAGTACGATGAGCGGCAGATATCGATCGCCTTCGGTTTGATCGAGCAGTCGAGCAGGTATTTGATCAATCGATCGATGCGCTTGATGATCCGATCCTCCGTCGGCAACTTGTTTCGCTCCGAGTGCTCTTCGTACACGAGCCAATATCGACCGTCGAGCTCCCGCGGCACGAAAAATTTCCGCGGCACGATCCGAAACGGGTGATTGCGATCGGACATGTATTCGTCGAACGCCTCTCGAGTGATCTCCATGCGTTTGGGCGGCGCGCTCTTCAACGAGTTATCCCAACAGAAGTAATCGAGATCGATATCGAGCACCACGCCCTCGGACGGAAATTGATCATCATCGTTGAGCCCGCCGTCGATCCGATCGAAGAAGTGATATCGACTGTCGGGATTGTCCTTCTCGGGCGCATGGATGAACGGAATGTAAAGCCCGAACAGCAGCACTTGATCGCCGTCGAGCCGAACGAACCGCCGCTCAACGTTCAATGCCTTCGGCACCAAATTTTTTATGATGTGGACGGTCGAGAACGTCTGATACCACAACGCCGGCGTGATGAAGTCCGCGATCCCCAAACATCTGTCGAGGAAGTTCCGCGCGGAGTCGAGAGAAGCGATCGGCTTATTAAAATCCCAATCGTAGCCGCCGCACTCCATGTCGTCGTGGTGATCGATGTGCAGCAGATAATTCCCCGTCGGCTCAATAAATTTTTGATCGATGAACAATCGCCATGCATAGAATGCTTCGTTGTGCTCGTCGATGAGCATGGTCGGGATCATCATTCGCCCTCCTCAAACGGTTGATCCAATACGATTTCGCTGTCGAGCTCGAGCGCCGCATCTTCCAACGCCCGCGCCGACGACTTGCCTGCCTGCTCCGATCGAACGTACACAGGCACGTTGAGATTGACGGGAATGCCCATCGCCTTATCGAGCGCCGCCTTCGCGATATTGTAGTTGTACAGAGAGTTATAGTAATTGGTCTTCGCCTCGGTGAGCTTCTCCTGCGCGTCCATCACCGCAAGGTTGGTGTCGACGCCCTCAACGTACCTCAATTGAGCGATGAAGTAATCCTCCGCGGCAAGCTCAACCGCGGCGGCGGTCGTCGAGATGTTCTTCTCGGCAGCGATCAGATCGGTATAAGCCTTGCACACCTCGAGCTGAATGCGCTCCTTGAGTTGAGCCGCTTGCGATTGAACGCGCTCGAGTTCGGATTGAGCCTCGTGCACCTGCGCCGACGTCACTCCGTTGTCGAACACCGACCACGACATCTGCAAGCCCGCGTTCCACGAGCCGCTGTGATCCTGATTGAAGGAGCCCTCGCCCGCAATATTTTTGTTGACGACCGCATTGACGCTCGGACGATATCCCGACTTCGCCGCCTTCATCGTGTGCTCCGATTGCTTGATCGCATACTCCGCCGCGATCCCGTCGGGGCGATTCCTCATCGCATACTCAATGCACTCGTCGGCAGTCAGATCATAATGCTCATAACGCAACTCGTCATCGACCAACAGCAACGTCGTGACCGGCAACCCGATCAGATTGTTGAGATCAGCCATCGCATTGCTGTAATCGCCCTCGGCAGTCACGAGCGCCTGTTGTCGATCGGCAAGCTGCACCTTCGATGCCAACACGTCAGACTTTGCGACCGTCCCCGTCTCATAATTGATCTGCACGTGCTCGAGATGCTTCTGCAGAGTGTTGACCGCCTCCTGCTCGACAGTGATCAGCGCTCGACGTTGAAGAAGTTGGTAATAAGCCGCCGTCGTTCGATATTTGATCTCCTGCCGCGTGTTCTCGAGCGTGAGGTCCGCCGCGTTGATCCGATATCGCGTCGAGTCGATCTGATGTTCCTGATTGCCGCCGGTATAGAGCGGCATCTCGATCCCGATCGCGTTCGTAAATTCGTTGTCATACGAGGGATAAGCGTCGCCGAACACGTCATGATATTCGCGGTAGCTCGCATAGTCGCGCCCGCCTATGTGCATCGCCGACGAGCTCCACGTCAGCCGCGGTCCCATCGTTCGACGCGCTTGAGAGTGCGCCCAACGCGCCGACTCCCGATCATATGCCGACTGCTCGATGTCCCGATTGTTTTGAAGAGCGAGCTCGATGCTTCGACGCAGATCGATCTGAACGGTTTCCATCGCGTCCGCCGTCGGCGATCCCATCAACGACATGCTCAACAGCCCGCCGACGATCAGCGCCGACAATTTTCTAATCCGCACGTTGATGCCTCCCTCCCAACACGTCTTCGATGCTTCGACATGCTATCAACTTCAGCCGAGCAAAATGATCGGGCGCCGCATTGATCGGAGCCTCGAGAAGGTCAAGCGCCTCGTCGACCGCTTTATAAACTTCCCTCTGCTCGTCCGTCGTCAACTGCTTGCAATGGAAGCTCAACCGACCGTCGCATTGATCTCCCTTCAATCCGAAAAATATCCGTTGACGATCCGCGCGGAAGTCCCCGAAGGCGGCGAGCTGTCCTGCGGCGTCGGCGAGTATCTCATCGAGCGGGTGATTCTTCATGCCGCCGAATATCCTCAACGTCTCGTAATGCGCGCACTCGTGATGCAATCGGATCACGCGAGACTTCTCGAGCCACTCATCATCGTTCAAGCCCATGCGCGACGCGGGCACATTGCTGTAAGGCGCTCGATTTATGAGGATCACCCGATAACGTTTTTTGGCGATGGTGAACGCGTTGACCGTCAACGGCAATTGCCTGATCTCGTCGCGCCCGCTCAAAATCATGTCGGCGATCAGAAAATCATTGTGGTCGAACGTCTCGATAACGGAGATGCGTCCGCCCAACGTCGCCGCCGACGACACTTTGACCGCGTCGCCCAAAAAATCTTTCAGCTGAGTGAAGTCGGCAGAGGGCTCATCGGGCATGGGCAATGTCGGGAGCGCCGACGGCAATTCGTAATGATGTTTCAAGAAATCCATGTCAAGCCACCTGCCTTTTCACCAATCCCGCGAACAGCCCGCCCTGCTCGACGAGCTCATCAAAGCTGCCGCTCTCGACCAGCCGTCCGCGATCCATCACCAATATCCGATCGCAATCCTTGATCGTCGACAGTCGATGCGCCACCACGATCCTCGTGACGTGCCGCTTGTTTAAACTCTCCGTGACGATCGCTTGCGTCCGATTGTCGAGCGCACTCGTCGCCTCGTCGAAGATCAAAATGCTCGGCTTCGCCGCCAACGCTCGAGCGATCAATATCCTCTGTCGCTGCCCGCCGCTTATGTTCGACGACCCTTCACTGATCACAGTCTGCATGCCCATCGGCATCTTGCGAATGTCGTCGGCGATGCCCGCTGCCTCTGCCGCGTCCCATGCGTCCTGCATCGTCAACGCCGTTGTCCCAACGATGTTCGTAAAGATGTCGCCGCTCATCAACTGCCCGTTCTGAAGTACCACGCCCATTTGCGATCGCACCGACGGCAAGCTCAACTCCGCAAGGTCTTGCCCGTCATAGTACACCGCGCCTTGCTTTGGCTCCTCGAATCCCAACAGCAATCTGATCAGCGTCGACTTGCCGCAACCGCTCTTGCCGACGATCGCCACATTCTCGCCCGCCGCTATCCGAAAGCTCACGTCGTGAAGGACGTCGGGCAGGTTCTCGTTGTAGGCGAACGTGATGTGATTGACTTCAATCGCTCCGCTCAACACGTCGGCATCGATCCGATCCTCGGCGACCTCGGGCTCAGCCTCAAGGATCGGTCGAAGGTTTTCAATGTGCGGCTTGATCGAAAAGATCTGTCCGATCAACGGTATGAACGAGTTGACCGTCGCATTGAAACTCGTGAACGCCGCGCTGAACGCGATGAACTGCGCGTAACCGATCCCGCCGCCGCTCGGGTCTTGCGTCGAGCTGAATGCCACATAGTAGAGGATCATCGTCAACAGCATCGGTTGCATGCCGCTGATGATCGAGCTGTAATTGTTTTGCCAACGCAGCCGCTTATTCCATTTCCATTCGTCGCCGAACGCCTTCGCCCAAAGGTAATATGCCTGCTCCTCCGCCCCTTGGATACGAAACTTCGGCAGCCCCGTGAATATCTGTTGCACGATGCCCGCCGTCTTGTTCTTCGCCTCGATCAAATTCGTTTGGAAGCCGACAACCCGACGGTAGATCAGAATCATGATCGCGCAATAGACAAACCAGATCGCGAACGCCGTCGCCGTCAACTTCATGCTGTACCAGCACATCAGCATCAGGCTCCAGAACGAGAACAGGATGTTGAAGACCGTCGAGACGAACTCGCCGCTGATGAGCTCTTTGATCGCTTGCAAGCCGCCCATGCGTTGAGCCAGTTCGCCCGATTGAAAACGACGGAAGAATTTGGTCGGCAAGGTCAACAGCCGACTCCACAACGCCGCCTCCGTCGCCATGTCGAGGTGCGTGGTGATCCTCAACACCGCCACCGATCGCACGATCGAGATCGCCGCCAACGTAAAGCTCGAAACGATCGAGACCTGCGTGACCGTCGCCAGCCCTTGCCGATCGAGTATCGGAATGATGTCGGCGAAGATCGATTCGGTGATGATCGGCGTGATGAGCGGTATGAGCCCCGCGACGAAACTCGCGAACACGATCGTTCGATAGTCGACGCGCCAACATTGATTGAACATGAATTTTAATAAGTCCATGACGCCGAGCTTGCGCGCGGGGAAGCCGGCATAACACACGAATGCGCTGTTGTCGATCTGCGCGGCGACGGCGGCATCGACGACAATGCCTTCGGGTTGCTTGGCGGTGATCAGTTTGTATCGATCAACGTCGGCGGGAACGATCGCCGCGAGCTCCTTCTTCTCGCCGTAGTAGCCGAGCATCACGCCGCTGTCCTTGGTGAACCAATCGGGCACGAGAGTGATCAAGCGCAATTGCATGTTCGCCTTCTGCACCAGCCGACGTATGATCCCGATCTGATCGAGCTTGCGAACGATCTCCGCCGAGAGTTTGATGTTGTTGGTCGGCATGCCGAGCGCCTTTGCCGCCACGCTCACGATGAATGCGGTGTGCTCGAGGCTGCTGCCCTCTTCGCCGACGCCCGAGCCGATCGGACTGTCGCGCCCGAGCAGACTGTCGATCGCCGTCGAGATCAAATGCTTCTGATGTTGATTGCGGACGGCGAGACGCTTTGAAAGTTTCTTGTCCTCCGCTTGGAAACGAATGCCCAACAGCATCGAGAACGTCGATTGATTGTCTTCAAAGTCGAACGTCAAGGCATCGTTGTCGTCGAGAGAATCACTCAGCGCGGAGCCGTCGACCCAAGTTTGAAGTACGTCGTCGCCCTTGTCGGCAAGCAGACGCAGCCACGGCAATTTGATCAGCTCGGCGAACCAACGGCTCATGAGTTGATAATTTTGTTGAGGGTCGAGCGCGGAGAAATCAAGCATTTCGATCTCCGAGTCCTCGACCGCGTAGAGCATCACATCGATCTGCCCGAACTCGTCCATCGAAGGATATGCGGCGGTGTTCTGCTCGAGCGTCATCAAAAATATTTGTCGGAACGAGGCTTTGCGTTGAGTGACGGCGTACGCCTCGAGCTTGCCGCTCCTGATCAGCGCAAACGAGTCCGGCTCCGTCAATCGATATCGCTGTCCTGCTGTCAATCTCAAATTCGGTTCACCTCTAATCGTTGAGGGATTCTTCGTTTTCGCTGTCCTTGTTGCTCTCGGCGATCAATCGATGATAAGGTCCGTCGTGCTGCATCATCTCCCGATGCGTGCCGCGCTCGACCACCTTGCCGCGATCCAATACGATGATCTCGTCGGCGTCTCTGATCGTCGACAATCGATGCGCCACGATGAAACACGAGCACCCGCGCCGACGTATGTTCTCGAGCACGATCTGTTCGGTCATGGGATCGAGCGCACTCGTCGCCTCGTCGAGGATCAACAGCGAAGGATTTGCCGCCAATGCCCGAGCGATCTCAAGCCGCTGACGTTGACCGCCGCTGAAATTCAAGCCGCCCTCCGCAACTTGCGCCTCGTAACCTCCGTCGAGCCGAAGGATGTCCTCATGAATGCAAGCGTCCTTCGCCGCCTGTATGATATCGCCCCGACGGATTGATTCATCGAACAGCGAGATATTCTCTCGAACCGTGCCGGTGATCTGAAAGATGTCTTGGTCGACCGACGCGATCGAGTTGACGATCACCGAGTGCGGAATCTGTTTGCGCGGCACGCCGTCGAACAACACTTCGCCCGACCACTCCTCATAAAGCCCCGTCAATATTTTTGCCAGCGTCGACTTCCCCGAGCCGCTGAACCCGACCACCGCCACCCAACGCCCGGGCTGCAGATGCATATTAAAATTCTCAAGCAAGGGCGGCTCAAGCGGACTGTAACCGAAATTGATATCGCGGAACTCGAGCTCGCCCGACAACCGATCGCCTTCAAACGTCGTCCGTTGATCATCGCCGGGGTAATTCAATCGATCGATGTCGTAGCGCTTGACATCATCGAGCCTCTGCATCTGCATTTCCGTCGATTGCAGCGTCGAGCCCAAACCGATCAGTTTGTTGAACGGCTCTTGGAACGACCCCATCAGATTTTGAAACGCCATGAAAATGCCGGCGGTCATCACGCCTTCCATGATCGAAAAGCCGCCGACCGTCATGATGATCGCCGAGTTCATTCCGCTCATCAACGTCGGCAGGATCGATGCCGTCAGCGACCACATCTGAACCTCCTGCGTGCTGATCAATACCTTCGCGCGATAGCCCGCCCACTTGCTGAAGAAATCCGTCTCGTTGCCGTTGGCTTTGATCGTTTCGATCATCATCAAGCCGTTCATCGCCGTGCCGTACTCTTTGCCCTGATCCTGTTGAATCTTCATGTTCATGTCGGTGAGCTTGCGACGCATCAGCGCGAACACCGCCAGATCGATCAGGCTGAACCCCACGCCGATGATCGTCAACGTCACGCTGTATTGGAGGAGCAGCAGCAGATAGAACAGCGCGATGAAGAAGTCGAGAACTGCGGTCGCCGCCGAGCTCGACAGCACTCCCGCGACCGCTTCGTTGAACGTGATGCGCGAGGCGATCTCCGCCGCGAACCTCTGTTGAAAGAATTGGATCGGCAGTCTCAACACATGCCAGAAGAAACTCGATGAGTCGGCGAGCGTCAACTTCTCCTGCCAACGCGTCAGCACGACCGATCTCATCCATGTCATCACGCCGCTCAGCACCAGCGACACGCTCATCGCGATACAAAGTTTCGTCATCCAATCGGCATGCTTGCCGGTCAATATATCGTCGAGGAAGATTTGATTGAAGACGGGAGACGCCAGCCCCGGGAAGATCATGCCGAATCCGATCAGCATGACGAAGATCATCGCCCACTTGTCCTGCATGAGCTTGGCGGCGATCGCTCGAACGATGCTGTATCGATGTCCCTCGGGCTTAAATTGATCCGTCGGCTTCACGCGCAACGAAACGCCGGTGTATGAGGTGCGGAACTCCTCCCACGGCACCTGCCGACGACCCATCGCGGGATCGTTGAGATAAGCAATGCCGTTCTCGATCCCCTCGAGCACCACGAAATGATTGAACTCCCAATGTATGATCAGCGGGAAGTCCTCAACGGTTTTCGTCAAGAGCTTGTCGGCGTTCCATCGATAGCCCTTCGCCTCGCAAAATCTGTTCCGCGCGGCTTTGAGTACGCAGTTAGCTTTCGACCCGTCGCGATTGACGCCGCACTCCTGCCGCATCTTCTCGAGCGGTATCCATTGACCGAAGTGCGCCAGCACCATCGCCAGCGACGCCGCCCCGCACTCCGTCGCCTCCATCTGCAGGATCGTCGGCACCTTCACGCGGCATTTGTTTCGATTGAGCAGCGCTTTGATCTTGTCGATAACACTCATTCGATCACCTGCTTCTCAACCATTGACTGACTTTGTAGAAGACGCGCTCGATGGGCGGCGTGCGATCGATGATGATCGATCCCGTGCAAAAACTGCCGGCGGTGATCGGTTTGTGCTCGCCGACGACGGAAGTCCACAGGTAACCCGACTCCGACGTCTCGTCCTTGACCAGATCAAATTTGACTTCCATCAGCGCGGAGTTTTGCGATTGCTGAATCCATTGAGCGAGTTGAGCATTGCCGAGCCCGCGTTCGATCACTTGAGCCGACACGGGATATTGCGACACCGATCGCACCACGCCGATCAGACTTCCCGATTGAGAGGTGTCGACGCCGTTTGGCGCCAGCTGAATGCTCATGCCCGGCTCGATCCTCTTGCCCTTGTCGACGGGAACGTAAAGCACGCCCGTGAGCTCGTCGCGGTTCTGCGTCAAGCGGATCGTGCAGATCGGCATGCCGTTCGATATAATGCTCCCGCGCTCAACCAGCACCTCGTCGATGATCCCGTCATAATCGCTGTAAATATCCTCCGCCACGTTCTGTTGCTGCTTCTTCGCGCCGTACTGATAGACGCGCTCCATGGCATCGCGATCGTTTTGCGCCAAGCCCATGCCGAATTTCGCCATGCGCGTATCAGCCGATTGATCCGCTTGCTCGATCTGCGCGATCAGATCGCCGCGTCGGACATGCGAACCCGTCTTGACGAAAATCTTATCGACCTTGCCGCTCGAGATGTGCGAGATGTTCACCACGCCCGCGCTGTCGAGTATCAACCCCATGCCGTCCGCTTTGACCGTGAACGCCCCGAAGATCGACCACAACAGGATTGAAAATAACAAAACGCCAATCGCTGCCAGACTGATCCAGCCGATTGGTGTTGTGATTGGTAACATCATGTCGAGGCGTTCGGGCGAACGGAGTTTGTCGAGCGCTTCCTTGCTGAATATCTCGGAGTTGTCTGCTGCCATCAGTCGCCCTCCTCTACTTTGACCGACGCCTTCATGCCCTCGTCGAGTCCGCTCATGCCCGACGTAACGACCACATCGCCCGCTCTCAAGCCCGAGCGCACTTCGATATAATTGCCGTCGTCGACGCCCGTCACGATCGCTCGACGCTCGAGAGTGTTGTCGTCCTTGAGCACGAACACAGATGAGTTGGACGGATCGATCATCGCCGTCAGCGGCACCGTCAAACATTTTTGCGCCAATGTCGATTGCAGTTTCACGCCGTTATATGTTTGAGGCTCGAGCAGTCCCGCGCTGTTGTTGACCTCCCAGAGGATCGTTCGGATCGCTGCCTTCTCGTCGAGCGACGGAGACACGTCGACGATCCGCGCGGAGAACTCTTGATTGGCTCCCGCGTTGCCCGCCTCGTATTCGGTATCGTAGACCTTCGTGAGCTCACGCCGATTGAAGTTGAGCGAAACAGAATTGCCCGTTGAGAACCGACGCGCCACTTCGTCGTCGACGGGCATCGAGAAGAATAAATGATGGAAATCTCCTATGAGTGCAAGCGGCGTGCCGGCGGTGACGTACGATCCGATCTGCCTGTACAAAATTAAAATTTCGCCGTCGATGGGGGCGGCGACTTCACTGTGTGCGCTCTCGAGCATCAACTGATCCCGTTGAGCGTTGAGCGATTCCTTTTGAGCGATCATCTGATCCCTCTGAACGTGCGCAACTTTGAGATTGACCTGCGCCTCTTTGTAAGCCGCCTCCGCTTCATCGTAGCGCTCGGCGGTCGTTGCATCGTGCTCCCTCAATCGGGAGTAACGACCGAAATCATTTTTCGCCCGCGCCAGGTACGTCTCCGCCTTGACGATATCATTCTCGGCTTTGAGTATCTCGCTTTCGGCTTTCATAATGTCGATCTCCGCCTGACGTATCTTCAACGGATACTGCTCATTGGTGAGATTGAACAGCACTTGACCGCGCGCCACCTGATCATTCTTCTGCACGTTGACCGAAGTGATCCTGCCGTCGATGAGCGCGATCGCATCGGTCATTTCGTTCGAGTACAGATTGACCGTGTCGAGCTTGACCGTCGGATTGATCTCGCGCACCTTCGCTTCCGCGCCCTGCAACGGGATCATTCGTTCCGCCATGCGTTCGGTGATCTTATTCTCGCCCGCCCGATTGAGCCAAGCGCCGTACAAGATGATCCCGACCACGATGATCAGCACCATCGTCAAGCCCGCAAAAAAATATCTCTTCAAGGATTAACCACCTCCCAAGGGACATTGTTCGTCGCTCATTTTGAAATCCCTTTGCCGTTCCCAAATGACCGAAAGGCATGGCAGGCAATTATTTCTGTACTTGCATTCGACACACGGCGCCCCGATCCGATCTTCGACCGTCCGAAGTTGATTGAGGATCGGAGACTTCAACCAATACTCGTCGAGCCGATCATACTGCTCGCGCTGTCGATAGAGATGTCGGCATGGCGTCAACCAACCGTCGACGCTGACACTGAAACCGTCGCGCCCCGCTCCGCAACCGCGCGTGATCCCGACGTTGTGATTGATGAAGAAGCGTTCGCCGACCAGCGCCCTCAACTGCGAAAAGCATTCTTCGATCTCGATCGCAACCTTGCCGTCGTATCGTCGAATGATCCGATTGAGATTCAACAGTTGAGCTCGCGTCGGCACACTCGGCAGTTGATGATCCTTATCGGGTTTGAACATCATCACCGCGATCGCTCGAACGTCAAAGCGCTCCGCCAGCTCGATCATGTTTTCAAAGTCGTCGGCATTGAACGAGTGCATCACCCAATTGATCACCGTTCGATTATAGCCGAGCTCCTGCAGAGTGTTCAGAGCCTCTATCGCCAACCGATAGCCGTCGCGGCTCTTGCGATTGATCTCCTCGGTGCTGCCGTTGAGCGACACACAAATATCGGCGACGCCATGATCGATCAGCGCTTTCAATGTCGATCGATCCGCGCGGATTCCCGAGATCGCCACATTCGCCTCAAGCCCCAACCGTCGGCATTCGTCGAGCAGATCAATCAGATGAGGATAGATCAGCGTCTCGCCTCCCGACAGATTGACCACCTTAACACGATTGCGCGCCGCCTCATTGATCCAATACAGCGCGACCTCACGATCCATGTCGAGCCCCGTCGACAGATCACAATAACACTGCGGGCAATGCAACGGGCATTTGGTCGTGAGCTCGAGATTCATCAACAGCGGGTCGGCATAAGCTCTGAAGTCATGTTGATAGCGCACGTCGCCCTGCCGAAGATACGCCTTCGCCTTCGTCACGCGCCCGCCCTCGAACGCCAACTTGAAATGCGATATGTCGTTCTGCATGTAAGGCTCGAATGTCGGGAACGCATTTATAAATCTCAACACGTCGGCGCGCTTGCCTTCGACGCACAGCCCTTTCGACTTCAACAGCTCGAGCAGACGATCGATCGCGGCGGTCGTCTTGTTCCGACTGCCGAAGTTGAGCCCGAGCTTGTCAGAGATATGATCGTCAAACACATCGAAGTCGACGATGAAATTCCTGTGCTCGACGAGCGGCTCGAGCTCCGCCATGATCTCATTCAACCGATCGAGATCGCCGCTCCAATTCATCTGACGAAGGCACTCGATCACATCGGAGCGTCGGGCGTCGTCGATGAACACTCTCAAGCTGTCGAATTGATCTCGTCCCGCCATCGATCCGATCTGATACAGCACGCCGCCCGCTCTCAACACTCGACTCAACATAGGCTTGACCGCTTCGATCGTCTCAACGGTTGCGACCTCGGTCAACAATTCGCCGCAAAATCTCTCAACGCCCGCCTCGTCCTTCAATCCGATCGCATCAAAAAAACAGCACGGGCGAACGGGTTCCGCGCGGAGCAACTCATAATCGAGTTCCAACCAAAATTCTTTGCCAAACTCCGTCGGACGGTTGAGACGGATCGAGTAGTCGACGGCTCGAGCCGCGTTCGACAGATCGATTTCAAGGATCGTCTCGTGCGTCTCGAGCTCGCCGTACTGCTTGATCACATTGTTCAGCTGACGTTGACATTCATCGTCGAACAACGCGGGATAATCATTGCGCCTGAGGTATCGGATATAATCTTTGACCGTCGACATGACCTGAACTGTTTATCACCAAGTGCGCCCGCGCCACGGATCATTCAAGAAATCGTTGATCTTCTGGAAGATATTTCTGCCGCCCGCGACCATCTCAAGCTGATCGTCGTCCATCTCGCCGTCCTCGGATTGCGCCGCGAACTTCTTCTGCAGCTTTTCGTTCATCGCATTTACCTCCGATCATTCATCGACCGCCGACAAAATGCCCGCTTCCGTTCACTCGCCGTTGAGCCGGAGCGGAGCGGGCATCCTGCCTGCATATTCTTTGAATCTCGATTGAGTGATTACCAGCGACGGAAGAAGTTGTGAATCGGCTTGGTGATGTGCTCGTTCTTCCACTTCCAAGCTCTCGCAAGCGGACCGTCGAAATTGTGTTGGTCGAGCCAGCTCTCAACCGAACCGCCGGCTACCTGCTCGAGCTGATCCTCGTCCATCTCCTCGTTGTCTTCCATCTTCGCGAGCAGTTTTGCGCGGAATGTGTTGAGCTCCTCAATGCTGAGCTCGATGCCCTGCGCCGCAAGCCACTTCTGAGCTGCCGCCGCGTCTTCTTGGCTGAACAGCTCGCGGATTTTCTCATCGTCCTCCATCAACGCCATAAACTTCTTCTGATTCTCATTCATGAAAATGAGCCTCCTCTTATAAAAATTTATTACCAACGACGACGGCTGGTGAACACGTCGCGAATGTTATTGACCGCGTTATCAACGTTGTAACTCACATTGGTAAAAAAGCCATCGGCGTCCCAACCGGCACCGCCGGCAACCTGCTCAAGCTGATCCTCGTCCATCTCGTCATCGCCGCCGAGCCTCGCCAGGATCGCCGCGCGCAGTGCCTTGACATCTTCGATGGAGAGCTCGACGCCTTTCGACGCAAACAGTTCTTGCACTTCTTCGGGCGTCTCAAGCTCAAGCGCGCTCGCCATGAAATTTTTGTCGGCAAGGAGCGCTTTAACTTTCTCGGCTCTTTCATCAGTCATTAACAATCACCTCATCAATAATTCTATATCGTTCAGCCTTTCGGCTCAAACGTCATCGACAATCGATTGGCGCGCTTGCCCATGAACGGCTCATCGCTGTATTCGACCTTGGAAAATTTCTTGCGCATGAACTCGATCCCGAACCCGCCGAGCTTCCGATCCTCTATGTCGGACGTGTCGACCGCACGCTCGTCATGCTTCTCCAACGGATTGAACGGAATCCCATGGTCGACGAGCTCAATCGTAAATTTGCCGTCGTCGATCGAAGTACGAACGTAGAGATCGCCGCCGTCCTCATAGGCGTAGTGCATCACGTTGATGACGACTTCCTCAACGCCCAGCTCCAATCGCAATTGATTTTTCGGATCGATGCCCGCATCTTCCGCACGAGCCATGATGTAATCTCGAATGTTGGCGTATTCGTCCTCCTCCGCGCGGAATTTTTTCCAATCGTTGTCAGTCAAATCGATCCGACCGTTTGCCTGCATGAGCTCTTGACTTTCAATGAGCATTGTCGACGCGCACATAAATCTCATCTTTGAAATATGACGGATAACCGTTGCCGTAGAATTTCGTGCCGTAAGCAATGTACCACGCCAATTCGCCGCTGTACTCTATGGGACCGCCCTGCTCGTCCGGTTTGACAAGCGCCCACTGCGAATAATCCCGATTGAAATTAAAGCCGAACATCATTGTTTTGTCGACATCGTACCTGCATCTGTGAGGCATCGCCTCGAAAACCCGAGTGACTTCGCCGGTGTTCACATCATACCGCGCCGCAAAAACTTGGTAGGTGATGGTGTACATCGGAGGTTCTTCCTGCTCGACCTGCACCGAATTTTTGTCGATGTACCAAGCCGTACCGTTAAGATGCCCGCACAGGATCAAATCTCCGTCGTTGAGATATTCCGGAGGATACGCCGCCGACGCCACGACCGAGCCGACCATCATCAACATTGTCAACATCGCAACAAAAATTGCACGCTTCATGTTAATCGATCTCCTTGAATGTTGTTGCCAATCAATAAGAATTGTCTATGCGCCGATAAAGTTCTTCGCCGTAATTCGACCAACGCATTTGTCCGTTGCCGTCCCTCCACTTGCGACCGCCGTAAAACGGTTTCTGATAGAGTATGTACCACGCCATCTCGCCCAAGGTATCGATCGGCGACTCACCGGCGGGTCCGACCGGATCGATATACGCCCAATCCGCAACAGGCTGAAATCCCGTATTGAAAAAATACATCGCATCTTTTTCGACATCGTACATGCATTTCGCCCGGTGCCCATCGAATACGCGCGTGGTCTCACCGGTATTTCTGTCGTACCGCGTCGGGAACATTTGAAACGAGACGATATACCGGGGCGGACCTTCCTGCTCGATCCGCACCGAGCTCCTATCGAGGTACCATGCCAGCCCGACACCGTATTCGCCGAGGATCAGCACGCCGCCGTTGAGATATTCTTCGGGGATCACTTCCTCCGCGTTCGCCGTCGCCGACTGACTGATCGTAAGCAACAGCGCCGACACCATCAACACTGCAATCAATACACGCTTCATTTAAAACCACCTTCTTTACTGCAATTCGTTATACGACCCGTAGATTTGAAACAGCGTATCAGTCCCCGAGTCCTCGAGTATCTCTTTGACCATGCCCGCCACCCCGCACAGCACGAACATTTTCTTGCCGCGCTTCGACGTTTTGCCGAGCCTCAACAGCACTCTCAAACCCGCGCTCGAGATGTATTCGAGCTTCGACATGTCCAGCGCCAGCTTCGTCGTCTTTGCGAGCGCCGCCAGTCCCGCCGTCTCTGCCGACTTCGCCGTCGTCGTATCGATACGACCGATCGCCTGCAACACCAGCCACGCGCCCTTTTCGATCTCCTTGAACTCTACCGTTGCACTCATTTATTCGTCGCCGCCTCTCAATATGAATCGTCGACGCGCTCATAAATCTCCTCGCCGAAGTTCGGATTGCGCATCTCACCCGTCGAGTGCTCTACCCATTGCCGACCGCCGTAAAATTTTTTGCCGAAAGCAATGTAGAACGCCATCTCTCCGCTGAACTCGTTACCGGTCTCGGCAAGGGGACCGACCGGCGGAATGTAATCCCACTCCGTACCGTTAAACTTGCGCATCTCATGCTCTTTGACGTTGTAGAGATATTTTTCCTGCAGCGCCTCATACACTCGAATGATCTCTCCCGTCTCCAAATCGTATCGGGCGGGAAACAGTTGATAGGTGATCACGTACGCCGGAGGATCATCGATCTCGACGAGCACCGAGCTCTTATCGAGGTACCATGCCGTTCCGCCATGCATGCCGCTCAAGATCAGCACCCGATCGTTGAGGTAATGCGGCACCTCCGCCGACGCCGTTCCGAATATCGTCAACAACATCAGCATCAACATCAACGTCGCGCGTTTCAATTCAATCGCCTCCATGCTCAACATGGCTTTTTATTCTTGATCGATCGTCGGGAAAATACAACATCGACTTCAAAAACTGTGCTCTGACTTCGAACATCGTTGGCGACGTTGACATTCGAGCGGCGTTTATGATAAAGTCAATGCACAATAAATCGTTAGGAGCTCGAAATGACTGCAGTTTTTTTGGCGGCGATGCTCGTCTCGGGCATTCAGCTCGCCGACTCTTATCTTCGTTTCTTGCCCTTCAAAAATCAAATCACTTCCGTCGAGACCCGCCGCCTTTGGATCGGATTGAGCGGTTGGGCGCTCGTCACCGTCCCTCTCTACTTCTCAATCTTCGCCGAGTTCGGCATCGACGCCGCCTCATACAAAGCAATTTTGATGAGCGGTTGGGCGCCGTTCGTTTTGATCTCCGTGCTCACCGTCAAACGCATGGGACTTCAACACGTGTTTATCGTCGGCATGAACGCGTTGTGGACTCTGCTTCAGCACAATTGGGCGGCGATGCTCGATGCGCTCTTCTTCATCGACATGCCCGAGGAACGTCTCTTGATCGTCCATTCGATCATGTATTTGACATTGTTCGCATTGCTGCTCCCGATCGAGCGGCGCTACTTCACGACGCTGCTGCCCAACGCCCAATTCTTCGACAATCGACCGCAAGGATATTATATCGCATTCCTGCCGATTGTGATAGGGCTTGGGCATTTTATGTTGTGGGCGGACGAGCGGTTGATTCACTCGTGGGCGGAACGTTTCTCTCGCTTGAGCCTGCTTTTGATCTTCTTCTTCCTCTATCGATATGTGCTGATGGGAGCGCGAACATTTTTTGCTCACAAGAGGACGATGCGCGAAAATCAATTGGCGCAGGAGCAGTTGCGTTCGCTCGAGCGGCACAATCGAATAATGCTGTCGAACCAAAAGCAATTGATCGATCTGCAAAACAATATGCATGAGGATTATCAATCGATCCTTGAGATGTTGAGGGCGGGCGACGTCGACGGAGTACGAGCGCACATCGATCGGCAAGAGGCTCGGCTCGACGCGACGAAGATGATCAAATTTTGTCGGGATCCGCTGATCAATGCGGCGGTGTCGATCTACATTCGGCAGGCGGAGCGGCATAACATAAAGTGTCGGCACAAGATCAATTTGCCGCCGGCGTTTGCGACCGACGAAAACGATTTTGCGATCCTGCTGTCGAATTTACTTGAGAACGCGGTGAATGCGAGCAAGCATCAACCGATCGATCGTCGGGAACTGTCGATCATCGTTCAGCACAGCGGCACTCAATTCGTATTGGAGATCGCCAATCGTTTCGACGGGACGCTCGTGCTCGACGAGGAAGGTTTGCCGACGACCACGCGCGAGGGACATGGCATCGGCATGAGCTCCGTTCAATCGTTCGTCGAGAAGTACAAGGCGCAAGCGATGTTCGATCAGTCCGACGGCTGGGTGACGTTCTCCATGTACTGGGAGGAGGGGTTGGCAGATTAGATGTTGGCAATAATTTTTTTGGCGCTCAATATCGTGGCGACTCAACTGATCGGAGCATGGCTTCGATACTTGCCGTTTAGCCCGACGATGTCTCGCGACGAGATCAAAGTCTTGTGGTCTCGACTGACGACGTGGAGTTTGATCGCGTTCGTCGGCCATTGTCTCCTCATCGATCGATTGGGCGTCGAGGCATTTTTCTACAAGATGACGCTGATACTCGGTTGGCTGCCGTACTTTCTGATCGCGCTCAAGACGATCGAAGTCGATCCCAAGCTGCATGTGTTTGCGCTCGGCATGCAAATCCTCTGGGTGTTAATGCTCCACACGCTCGTCGTCATCATCAATAACTTTGTGTTGAAAGCGGAGGTTCCGTTGCCGATCGACATACTCGTGCTCCACAACGTTTTATATCTGACGATGTTCTTTGTGTTGATCGGTTTGGAGCGCAAACTGTTTTTGAACATCTTGCCGGCGAAGAGCATGCTCGAAGATCAATTCAGTTGGTATGCGGCAAGCATGCCCATGGCGATCGTGATCGGCATAATGTTTTTGATGGCGGACGGAATGTATCCGCACGGGCTCCGCGAACAGTTCTCCCGATTGGTCATACCGTTGTTCTTCTTCCTGATGTATCGGTCGATGAGCATCTCGACGCGGCAGATCGATGAACGGAATCGTCGGGCGCATGACAATGAACGGATTGCTCGACGGCTCGAGGAGCTCCGCAATTACAATCTGATCATGCAGGAGCATCAACGGCGCTTGGAAATCTTTCGCCACGATCGACGACACAATTACCGATTGATCTCTGCGATGCTCGATGCCGGAGACGTGCAAGCGGCGATCGATCACGTCGAGGCGCAGGATCATTTGCTCGTCGAGCGTTGACAATTCCATCTGGAATACAGATTGTTTCCCTGCAAATTTCACCGCGTGATGATATATTTTCAGCAATCATTCACAGGGAGGCAGAATCGATGAGGAGACTGACAACGTTGGCGGTGCTGGTATCGCTCGGAATGTTTTGCTTGAATCCGCACGGTCATGCGGCAGTCTTGAAACAGGGGGACTCGGGCGTCAAGGTTGAGCAGGTGCAGGAGCTTTTGATCGCGCGCGGATATCTCGACGGAGCGGCCGATGGATTTTACGGCAACGACACCGTTGAGGCGATCAGGAAGTTTCAAGAGAGCATGGGGCTTGATGCCGACGGCATGTGCGGCGACAAAACTTTCGAGTTGCTCTTGGGCGCCGACTTTGAGCCCGTTGTCGAGTCGAACGATGAATCCTCTCACCGGGACGATTACGTGATCAAGCTCGGTTCGCGCGGCGACGACGTTGCCGACGTTCAGAACATGTTGATCGCGATGGGATTTATGAACGGCAATGCAGATGGCGTTTGCGGTCAAGCGACTGTCGACGCCATTAAAAATTTCCAAGCGAGCGTCGATCTTCCGGCGGACGGCGTGGCGGGCGCCAAAACTCTCGACGCATTGAACGCGGCGGCGGCGAGTTTCATGGAAGGCAACGGCTCGATCGAGATCATATCGGGCGATGAGCGCGTCAAGCCGAGCGACGAAACTCCGTCGAGCGATAAAAATGTCGGCGAGAAAACTCTCAGCAGTGAGTACGCCGGCATCGGCAGTGTGATCAAGCCTGGCATGCATGGTGCCGGTGTGGTCGACCTTCAGAAGAAATTGATCGCGCAAGGATTTTTGACGGGCACGGCGGACGGCGTATGTGGTGCGGCAACGGTCGAGGCGATTAAAAATTTCCAAGCGAGCGTGGGGCTTCCCGCCGATGGTGTGTGCGGGCTCATGACTTATTCGGCGCTCGAGGACGCAGCTTATAACACTTCCGACACGACGTGGGAGGACGTGATCAATTACGAGCGCAATTATCGCCGCAACCGTTCGATCTACGTCGACGCGACCGCTTACAGTGCTTATGATCCCGGCAACGGCTCGTACACGGCGCGCGGCACGCTGTTGAGGCATGGGATCATCGCGGTCGACCCGAGCGTCATTCCGTTGGGGACGCGCGTTTATATCCCCGGCTACGGCGAGGCGATCGCTGACGACACCGGCGGCGCGATCGTCGGCAATCGGATCGATATCGCGTTCGACAGCCACGAAGAGGCGATCTACTTCGGGCGTCAGATGTTGGAGATTTTTATTCTCGGATGAGATTGAACGATTATAGAGTGTGGCTCTTCGACCTCGACGGCACGTTGTATCGGCAGACGCCGGTGCGGTTGGAGATGGCGGCGAAACTTTTAATGTACTATGGTTCTCACCCTTGGCGGTTGAAGGAATTATTTTTGATCCGAGAGTACCGTCGAGCGCGTGAGAAATTTTTTTTGTCCGATCAGGAGAACTTTGCTCGACTGCGGGATCGATACGGGCTCGAGCCGTCGACGGTCATCAACGATTGGATGATCGAGCGGGCGCTGCCGAGCGTTCGACGTTGGCGACGGGAGAAGATGTTGGCGGCGATAGAGGAGCATCGACGGGCGGGCGGCATGGTGATCGTTTACTCCGACTACCCCGTTGAGGAGAAGTTGAAAGCGATGGGCTTGACGGTCGACCGCGGATATTGGAGCGGCGACCCGTTGATCGATTGCTTGAAACCCGATCCGCGCGGATTGAACAATGTGATCGAGCGGCTGCAATTGGAGCGCGGAGAGATTTTATATGTGGGCGACCGCGATGATCGGGACGGTGAATGTGCTCGACGGGCGGGCGTGGCTTATCTCGACGTGCATGCGTTTGAGGCTCGATTGAGTGATGAGCAACGCTGAACGGTTGGCGGCGGCGCTCGTTTCCCATTGCTGACTGACGTCGGGAGCATACCGCAAAACTTTGGAACCTCGCCTTGGGGGCTGGTGCTCGGAAATATTTTTTATCCCGCGTTCCTGCCCGTCGAGCTCGCCGCGTATTATCTCTTTGCGTTGAGCGCGATCACTCTCGCGGTGACTGCCTTCATCGTTTTCAATGAGACAAAAAAATTTTCGTCGCGCCTCGGTAAGCTCTCGATCGCATTGTTCATACTGCCGGCGCCGTTCATCATCTCGTTGTACTGGGGCAATGCGGGGAGCATACTCTGTTGCCTGCTGCTGATCTGTTGCGTCGAATGCGTTGCTTGGTTGAGCGCATCGATGTTGACTGCCACGAGCCCGCTCACTCTGTTGATCGAGATGCTCAACGCGAACGTCGGGGGCGGCGGACAATTTACGGGAGTGATGATGCCGTTCTTCCAAGACGAACCATCGAAGGCGATGATGTTGAGCATGGCGGTCGGCGTGGTGTTCATCGTTTGGCTCCATCGACAATCGACACAAAAAAATTTCCTGTCGATGTACCCTGCGGCGGTGGCGGCGGTCTTCTGGTCGTACTCGATGAACAATGAGCACTTCCTGTTGATACTGCCGACGCTGTGTTGCTTCCTCATCATGCTCGAGAGCGATGAACGGCGGCTCATGTGGTTGACGGCGGGCGTGGCGACTCAATTCTATTATACGTTCCTATCGATGTGTCTGGCGGCGTTCGGCATTACGGGGGTGTGGTTCTGCTTTGTGTTCATTGCGATGTCTTTGTGCATCAGCCGACGGCTCGCCGCACTTCGACGGTAGAGAACGGTTGGCGGCGGCGCTCGTCGTCGCGCTCAATGTGATCTCGATCGGGCTGCTGCTCGACAGAGGAATTTTCTTCGACGACTTCAACGGGCAATGGCGACTGTGCGCTTACACTCTCCAATCGATCGATCCCTATCCGATCATCGGCGTCGAGCCCGCGCCCGTTGAGAGCATCGGTCCGATCCCCAAAGGTTGGGGCACATCGCCATGGGGATTGCTCCTCGGCAATGCGTTCTACTTCGGATTTCTCCCGTTGCCGCTCGCAAAAATATTTTTCGTCGCGCTCAATCTGATCCTGTTGGCGCTCACCGCTCGAGCATGGTACGTCGCGACCGATCGAAACGCATGGGCGCTGATCCTGTTCGCATGCCCCGCCAGTTTGATCATCTCAACCGTCACGGGGAACGCCGGAGGACTTGTCTGTTGCCTGCTGCTCCTCTGCCTGCTCACATGCGATCGACGACCGATCCTGACGGGAGTGCTGTTGAGCCTCGCGATGGTCAAGCCGCAAACGGCATTGGCATTCTGTGTGCTGTTCGCCTTCCAACGTCGATTCAAAGTGCTGTTGACGGCGGCAATGATCGATCTCGGCGCGTGGATCGGCTCCGCGCGGATCGTCGAGCGAACTCCCGTCGAGCTGCTCAAAGAGTTCTTCGGCGCCAACATCGGAGGCGGCTCGCAATTCTCGGGGCTGTTCACTCTGCTGTGCGATTCGTCGTCGACCGCAATGATGTTGAGCATGGCGGCGGGCGTCGCCTTCATTTGGGCGTTGAGACAAAAAAATTGGGCGCCGTGCATGGCGTCCGCCTTCTGGTCGTATACGTATTTCAACGAGTTTTATCTGTTGGCGCTGCCCGCGTTGAGCGCCGCGCGCTTGAAAATGTTTTGGGCGATGATCCTGTTGCATGTCGGCGAAACGTTTTGGACATCGCTCGCGTTATGGCGACTGACCTGCGGCTTGAGCTCGACGCTCTTCTCGATCGATTCATGGTTTGTCGTTCGAACGGCGTTCTGCGTCGCGATCATCGCCATCGCATTCATGATGCGTCAATCGCCGCCGTCACCGTCACCGT
>JAFUXN010000041.1 GCA_017477125.1 Selenomonadaceae bacterium | reverse complement strand
GCCCGTGCTGGAAGTCTCGCCCGTGCTGGAAGTCTCGCCCGTGCTGGAAGTCTCGCCGGTGCTCGAAGTCTCGCCGGTGCCGGTAGCTTCACCCGTAGCAGTGGCTTCGCCGGTAGCGGTAGTCTCGCCCGTGCTGGAAGTCTCGCCGGTGCTCGAAGTCTCGCCGGTGCTGGAACCTGCGCCCGTGCTGGAAGTCTCGCCCGTGCCGGAGCCAGTGCCGGTACCGGTGTCGGAGCCGCCAGAGCCTGCGAGCTCGAGATCAGCTTCATTGTCGTCGTTGTTGGCCAACGCATAGACGGTCTCGCCGACCTGCACCGACTCAACGCCGCTGCTGCCGACCACAAAGTGGGCATCTCCCGTGTTGGGAATCGCACTTGCCGCTACTGACAAGACACCGCCCGAAATGCTCACGTCCGTCGCGTTGTCGTCAGTAATGGTCAAGCCGGTGGCGGTCAATGCGCCGTAAGTCAAGCTCGAATTCTTGTAGAGCCACTCGGTTGCGCTTGCTTCGACACTTGGGGTGTAAGATTGGTTGCTGCCGAGCGCCGCGTAAGCGCTGTTCTGCTCATCGCCGACGACCAATCTGCCGGAGGTCAGAGCATTGACGACCGTCACGTCAGAATCGGTCAGTTTGAAGAATGCGGGCGGGGTCGCGTAGCTGCCGACCGAAGCGCCTTCAGTCGTGATCGGGTTGGAGACCGACTCATTGTTGGCATCGAATACCTCAATGTTGGTGCCGTTGAGCGATGCGGTGTACTGATCGTCGCCAATGCTGAACGTGTAGATCGTCGTGCCGCCCTCTGTCGAGGTGTTGTAGCTCGCGGTGTGAACGAGGCTGTAACCGTCGGATTCAGTGGCGGTGACGGTGTACTGCATGCCGCTGATGGTCACGAGAGTTTGCGTTGCAGGATCGATTGCAGTGTTGTCGGCACCGTAGGTGTAGACCACCGAAGTCTCGCTCGAGGTCGCCGTCAAGTTGTAGGTGAGTGCGACGATGCTGTTGTTGGTGACCGCGCCGACCATGCCGTCGGGCAATCCCGTGATACTCGCGCCGGAGACCGTGACCACGTAATCGGTGCCGTTGATTGCCACGACACTGCCGCTAAGTGAAGCACTCTCTACGCTGTAATCGTTCGAACTGATCAAAGCTGCAGTCAAGATACCGTTATCTGCAGTGATGGTGTATCCTACGCCGCCGAGCGTGACCATTTCGCCGACATTGCCGCTACCGTCGCCGCTAATCACAGCTGTAGTGCCGTTATCATCGATATTCAGATTGTATACGGAATCCCCGATCGAGATTGCATATGTACTCTTCTCGCCGATTACAATGTCGTTATATGTGCCGTAGTAGTTCGCCGTAACCGAAGGCTTTCCGTCAACAAGGACGATAGAATAATCGGGATCGCCCTCCTCCTCGGCAGCGACAACACTGTCACCCTTAATCGAAGCGGTATCACCGTTGAGCTGGACAACGAAGGTGCCGGCACTTGTTGTACCGTCTTCGCCGACGATGGAATAGGTGATGTCTTGGACGGTGCTGATCGTCGCGGTATCCTTCGATTGATGGAAGACGCTGACAACACCGCCATCGGTATTAACAACGTAAGCCTCAACGATGGCTCCGCCTACACTGTCTTGGTGAACAGTGGTGCCATCGACGTAGTATCTGGTGTTGTTATCGTCGAAGTACGTGAGCGTGGAGCTGCCGGAGATCACGGGAGCGGTGACCGTTGCGAACTCTATGCCGGTGATGCTGTCGCCTTGCTCGGTGAGCTTGATATCGTATTTGTAACCATCGACAGTAACCTGCTGAGATGATCCATCAACAAATGTGAACGAACCCGGAGCAAAGTCGTCGCCGCTGGCACCGTTGATGATTTCGATACTCTGAATCTGAGTATTGGATTTGAAGGATGCTTCGAAGACTACGCCGCTAATAGTGAAATCTTGCGTCGGGAGGATTACATCGCCCAGACCGGATTTGCTGCTGTCTCCGCTGGTCAAGCTGATTACGCCGTTTTCAACAACCGTGTACCCGAGATCGTTGGCGCCGAACGAGATTTCGGTGCCCTTCGTGCCATTGACAGAAGGGTTAGCGCCGGCGGAATCGTACCGGATCGAGAAGGTCGTGTCGTTGGAACCGATGTGGACGATATACGAGCTGCTGTCTGCCTTAACCGATGTAGCAGTGTCTCCGGTGATCGAGCCGTTACCGTCAGAGCCGTAGAACGATGCAATGATTTTGTCCGAATTAGAGCCACTGATGGTGAATACAAAATCAATGCCATTGACGGTAGCGCGCGTATCTTGAGTACCGTCATAACCTATAGTGCTTCCGCTTCCGACAACACTAACCACGTCGACATAACTTGGTCTATCAGACTTAGCAGTGTCGACATAGTAGCGAACCACAGCTGACGTGCCGCCGATTGAGAGAGTTGCCTGCGCATCTCCGGGGGAAGCAACGGCATCCGGAATCGCCTCGGTACCGAGGCTTGCTGATGGGAGAGTTTCGTCAGCAAGATAGATGACATACGGAACACCGATCGCATCATTTTCA
Organism: Selenomonadaceae bacterium; assembly: GCA_017477125.1. GTDB lineage: Bacteria > Bacillota > Negativicutes > Selenomonadales > Selenomonadaceae > Quinella. The sequence goes on along the minus strand of JAFUXN010000041.1, from coordinate 7,441 downwards.
TTATGCAAGACTGTGACCTGTGCAGAGTTAGCCGTCACTTCAACACCGGTAGTGCCCTTTAAGACCGATTGAATCGAAGTGCCGTCGACCGCAACGTTGTAAGTGGCGTCACCGATGGCAAGATTGTAATATTTCGTGCCTTCATATTTCTGTGAAGAAATTTGAGAGCTGTTGCCGGTCGCGCCGCTACTGCTACTGAGGGTCGTCGGGAAGTAACCCACCGGTACGCCACCAGATCCCAAGCTGATTTGGTAAGTAAGGTTACCTAGATGGACAGTACCGATACTGTTGTCCGCATTCGCCATGAACGTCGTGCCCGAGGCTAATGACGAACTTTCCACTGTTGCTGACGTGAGGGAATAGTTGCCCTCGCTGATATTATCAAGTCCGACGAGCACAACCGCGTTACTACCGATCGAGACATTGTAATAAACATCTTCCGTGGCAGTATTGAGCGAACCCGCCTTGGAGAGCTCTCCACTTGCAACACTGATGTAGTAAGCACCGCCACCCGTGGTGTTCTCACTGAACAGGTTGTAGATGATGCCCCCGTTATTGATTGTCACTGCTTCGCCGCCACTGTAGAATTGAGCAGATGTATTGTTGCCGGATATCGTTGCAATACCTGACAAGGTGTGCGAAGTGTCGCCGATTTTTACAACGAATCCACCTTCGCTGATACTCGACGTTCCTGCTCCGTATAACGTCGGAGTGAGACCGTAAAGGGTTTCAGTGCCACTGATGTAACTGCCCAACGAATAATGTATGCCACTGAAAATGGTGCCGATATTGCCTCCGCTCACTGTCTCCCAGGCTGAATCACCACCTGAGGAGATCGAAACATCGCCGAAGGAGTATTTGTCACCATCGAGCGTAACATGTGCACCGATCACAGTGTGTGAGCCACCGGATGAGATCGTCATGGGGGTCATATCGTAGTAGCCGGCGATCGAGAAACCCTCGGTTGCGAGCGTATCAATGAGGTTGACATATACAATACCATTGTCACCGCTGATCGAGAACTGATAATCGATACCGCCGAAATCAACGGTCGCAGCACTATGACTATCGTTGTAACCTAAGGTACTTGCATTGCCGACACTGGTAATTGATTGATGGTCACCACTTACTCCGATATTTATCGTCATACCACCAACAGTAACTTTAGGATCTACTACCCCTTTTCCAATCTCGGCAGTCTGTGTGGAATATTTTCCATCTGCGAGACTGAGCGAAGCATTTCCGGTGCCGTTATAGACGATATCATATGTGATGCCGGCAATGGTGATTTTGCCGGCATCCGTGGAGCCGGTCGCGAAGTTGGAGCTGCCACTTACAACCGAATAATCGACGCCGCCGATCTTGGTGTCGGAGTCGTGAGAAACGTAGGCTTGGAGAGTGCCGTAGGATGTACCCGCAGCATCGTAGTAGTCTGCGGTGAGCGTAATGACATCGGAGTATCTCTTATCGATCTTAACCTCGAGAGCACTGTTGTAGTTTTGTATATTGGCGACCGAAGCACTGATACTGCCACCGTCACTGCCAACGGTGTAGAAGTCATATGCGATGCCGCCGATCGTGAACTCCGAGCCAGCGTTCAAATCCACATATTTGGTTACCGGAGCAAGCGAAGTGCTGTCGCCAATGTTGAATTGGTATCCGTTTAAATCAGAAGATGTCACGGTAACCGTATAACCGCCGAGGGTGACAAAACTCGTTTTAGCGGGCGTATACTTCTGACCAGAAGTGAGTGTATAACCTCCGGTGTCTGAAAGCGCCGCTCCGATTGTATGGTTTGTGGAGTCGTAGTCGAATTTGTAATCTACGCCGTTGATGGCGGCAACGCTGGTCTCAGAAGCCCAAACGATTACGTCACTCTTGTTCGCGCTGGTTACAGTCTGGATGACGCCGTTCTCGTACACGACGGAGAGAGAATTGCCCGTGGTGTTGCCTGAACCGACTGTGCCGGTGCCGAGCGTAATGTTGTAGGTGCCGTAGTTGTAGTTGAGAGACGAATGACCATCACCAAGCTGCCCGCCAACGAGCGAGATACCAACATCTGCTCCAACGCTGTACGCCTCGAAGTTCACACCGTTGACGTCGACGGTATGGCTACCCAAAATACTATCGGTGGAATAACTCTGCAGAGAGTATGTGCCTTCGTTATAAGTTAAGATGCGGTAGTCAGGCGACGTGCCGGAACCGACAGTGACAAGGTAAATACCGCCGTGACTACTATCCGATGTAGCTTTAAGCGTTGAAGCTACTCCGGTTGAAAGCGTCGCACCGTTGCCGCCGCCGATAGTATAATGGACGCCGCCGACCGTAACATCCGCATACGAATTTCCGGACACAAGAGTTGCTCCCGAAGCTCGGTTGTGATAAAACTCGCTAAAACTGGTAAGCGAATAATCGCCGTTGAGCGTGTAACTGAACAGCGCGTTGCCGATCGTAACGAAACCGGAATAAGCCGATGCTTTAAGCGTGGCGCCGTCCAGGAATGTGTTCTTGGTGGAATCGTTATCGAGATATACGACAGGGCGGAGACTGCTCCCCGTACCGGTCGAACCGACATCAAACACCACGCCGCCGACGGTGAACGTGCCAGTGGTGCCGGTGTCCGTCGTGTAATTGGTGACGTTACCGATGGAGGTGAAGGTTGAATCACCGAAAGCGGCAGGCGTAGTGGAGGTGCCACCGTCGGAATTCATACCGCCGACAGTATGCTCCGTCGAGACAACAACGTTGACCGTTGTGATGCTGGTGTTGCTCGACGCACCGAGAGCGATCGCATAACTTTGTACGGTCGGGGTGGTATTATCGGTGTACCAACCGTAACCCGCGGTCGTCGCCTCCAGTATATTGCTGGAGTTCGAAGATTTTTGAATGGTGTAGGTGTAATCGCCCGCCGCGCCTTTGATGGTTACGACTGCACCGGTACCTGCGTTATCACTGGAATTGCTATAAGATTTTACGCTTCCTTCCGAGTCTGCAATGACTGTAAAGGTCGAATCGCCCAGTTTGATCGGGTACCATTGGTTGCCCGATGTCTTCTCGTCATAGCCCATAAAGCTGGACTCAATCGGGCTCTGTTGACCAATACCGATACCGGTGGTGCCGTCCACAGTGATCGCAAACAAACCGCCATCGTAATTGAGGCTCGCATTGACACTGTCGACGAGATTGACGGCGGTTGTTCCGGTGCTATCGAATTGGCTGTTGCTGACGAAGTACACATAATTATCGTCGCCGGCGATGACAGTGTGGAACACGCCCGTATCGGTACCCGATATTTTGTACTTTGCAGACACCGTGGCAGAGGTCACGGCATCGTTTTCAATGGCGGCACCGTAGACCGTGAGGTTATCGCCGCTACCGACCGTGAAGTTGGCAGCAGTGGCGCTGATGATGGAGCTCGTAATATTATTAGCGGAAGAACCAACGCTTGCCAATGAGTCGACGCTATCACCGAGGTAGATGTTGTAGGTCACGCCGTTGTTGTCGAAGACGTAATTGGTAACGGTGGAGTACGAATTTGCCTCTGCCGCCTCCGTATCGCCTGACGTGCGAATTTTAGCGGCACCGGTGGTGGCAATACGCTCCGCACCGACGATGGTCGCGCCTTTTCCGCTAACCTCAACTTCGTAAATTCCGCCACCGATGCTGATCTGATAACTACCATCCTGGGGTCTGGAGCCGGAAACTCTGTAGAAATAATCGTTGGTCGCCTCAGCGCTGCCGCCCACCGAAGATGTGCCGATCACGCTGCCGAGGGTGCTATCGAATACATAAGAGATATTGCCGAGGGTGAACTTACCATCAGCCATCTCTGCCGAACCGCCGTTGTACAGAACCGCGGTCTGATCGGAGTTGATGGTGTAGGTATCGCTGTCAATTGCGAAAGTGTACTGCTGTGCGTCGCTGATGACGGTCGCGCTACCGTTTCCAACAACACTGACGGCAGTGGCGCCATAGTTAACGGTGTAATCGATGCCGTTAAGAGTGAATGTGCTGCCTGTGGTCGAGGCGACGCCGCTGATAACGCTGGTCTTGTCGGCAACGGTAAACTTGCCGCCGTTTGCGCCCGCGATGCTGAAGTTGTACGTGCCGGAGCTGTCCGCAGTGATGCTGACAGTGGTGTCTGAGCTGACCGAGTAGTCGGGCTCGGTGCCGGTGACCGAATAACCGTTTACGCTCGGAGCCGCATTGTCGATGAGATACGTGCCGTCGCTGACGGTCAAGGTGTGATTGGTGCCGTCACCGAGTTGAAATACGTAATAACCGCCGCTGGTCGAGGACGTGACACTGGGCGTAGCACCCGAATCCGAGGTGACAACGATACCGCTATCGCCGGACGAGACGGTATACTTCTCGCCTTCTCTATTGACGGTGCCGCTCTGCAGGCTGTCTTGAACCGTCACTGTCCAAGCGAAGCGCTGAAGATCAAAATCCATACAAATTCCTCCTTGGAAATTTCAAGTGCATGTTGCACTCGGGAAGAAAACCGACATCCCCCGCGTTGGGGATTCCCGCCTTGGCCGTCGAGCGCGCTTGGCAGGCATAAATTCCCGTGTGTCGCACGGTATCATGTACAGTGGCTGAAGATGTGTGGATCGCGCAATCCTTCGACCGGTACATGCGGTCGCTCCTGCTGGGAAACTGATTGGGACTTCCTTGTTGATTATCGCTTCCGTCATAGCAGGACTTCTCCTTTCCTCTAAACTGAAATGTCATGTGTACCGGCGACCCTGTTCCTCACTCCGGAGTTGAGGGGAGCCGCCTCGCGAAAAAACTAGCCCTCCCAGTAATGGGCTACCATGTGCTATTTTAAAAATATGATGCGCCGTTGTCAATTAGATAAAGATTAAAATCAGATTAAAAATAAGCTGAACGGATCAAAGAGGAGCGCCCGAAGTTCTGAACGCTCCCCTGTCGATCGCATTGAGCAGATCAATTAACGTTTACGCCTTGATCAGATGGTGTGCAATTGGATCGATGAGGTTCCGCCTTCGCCGTAGCGCATGCCCGACGTGAGGATCGTGAGGTCGCCCTTCTCAACCAACTTGTGATCGAGAGACGCCTTCGCCGCGAATTTGATCATGTCCTCGGGGTTCATCCAGGGCACGCCCGGGATCGCCAGCACGCCCCAACGCAGGTTCAGGTGACGAGCGATCATCTGATCGGGAGTGAAGGCAATGATCTCCGCCTTCGGACGATACTTCGACACAACTTTGGTCGTGAAGCCCGACTTGGTCGGCGTGATGATCGCCTTGGCGTTGAGCTCGTATGCAAGCTGCACCGTCGCGTGAGCGATCGCATCGGTCTGCGAATTGGTGTGGTGCATGCCTTTGGTCAGGAAAATGTCTTTATACGATAACGACGCTTCCATGCGCTCTGCAATGCGCTTCATCGTGGCGGTCGCCTCGACGGGATATTTGCCGCCCGCCGTCTCGCCGCTCAACATGATGGCGTCGGCGCCGTCGAGAATGGCGTTGCCCACATCGGAAACCTCTGCGCGGGTCGGGCGGGGATTGGTCGTCATGGACTCGAGCATCTGCGTGGCGACGATGACGGGTTTGCCCGCCGCGTTGCACTTCTTGATAATGTTCTTCTGAATGATGGGCACGTCCTCGGCAGGAATCTCGACGCCGAGATCGCCGCGCGCCACCATGATCCCGTCGGACACGGCAATGATCTCGTCAATGTTGTCGACGCCCGCCTTGTTCTCGATCTTGGGAATGATCTCCATGTGTCCGCCGTGCTTCTCGACGAGCGCGCGAATCTCCTTGACGTCGTCGGCGCGCTGAATGAAGGAGGCGGCAATGAAATCCATGTCGTTCTCGATGCCGAAGATGATGTCCTTCTCGTCCTGCTCACTGACGGCGGGCAGACCGAGCGCCACGCCAGGAGCCGCGACGCGCTTGCGAGTGCTCATCTTGCCGCTGTTGAGGATGGTGGTGACGATGTCCTGCCCTTTGATCTCGTCGACAAGAATCTCGACAAGACCGTCGCTGAGGAGAAGTTTATCGCCGGGCTTGACCTCGGTGTAGAGCTTCTTGTGGCTGACGGAGACGTGAGTTTCATCGCCTGGCTCGTCGGATTGAGTGAGGGTGAATTTGTTGCCGGCGGTGAGCATGACGGAGCCGTCCTTGAACTCGCCGAGGCGCATCTCGGGACCTTTGGTGTCGAGAATGAGCGAGATGACCTTCTTGGACTTCTTGGCGGCGTCGCGGACGCGGTTGATGCGCATGAGATGACCTTCGTGATCGCCGTGCGAGAAGTTGAAGCGCGCGCAGTTCATGCCGTTGTCGATGAGCTGTTCGACGATGCCCGGGGCGTCGGTGGCGGGCCCTTGGGTGCAGATGATCTTCGTCTTCTTCAACATGATTATGCCTCCCAACGTAGTGAAATTGATTGACGCCGACATTATACAATGTTTTGCGGTCGACGGCAAAAAAATTTTTTGGGGGACGGTTGGGGGCAACGGGCGAAAGGGACGGGCGCCCGCCTCCCGGTGCCGGCGGCGCGCCCTTATCTACGGTCAGAGCTCAATTTTTGAATGGGGTAACGGTGAAAAAAAAGGGCGCCCGCCTGTTCGCGGGGCGGCTCGCCCTATCCTCCGATCGTCTAAACGTTTTTGAGCAGAATAAAGTTTGCGAGGAGAAGAAGGGGTCGTCCGCCGAAGGCGCGGGCGGCGACCCCCATCTTCTTTGGTTTACTAAAAAGTTTATGGGCAGAGAAAAAAAAAAGGGCGCCCGCCTATTCGCGGGGCGGGGCGCGCCCTATCCTCTTATCGTCTAAACGTTTTTGAGCCAAATAAAATTTATGCGACAGATAAGAAGGGGGCGTCCGCCTACTGAGCGGGCGGCGACCCCCATCTTCTTTGGTTTACTAAAAAGTTTATGGGCAGAGAAAAATAAGGGCGTCCACCTCCTGCGCAGGGCGGCTCACCCTACCTTCCTATCGTCTAAACGTTTTGGAGCCGAATAAAATTTAGAGGTGGAGGAGAAGGGGGCGTCCGTCGACGGCGCGGGCGGCGACCCCTACCTTCTTTGGTTTACCAAAAAGTTTGTGGGCAGAGAAAAAAAGGGCGCCCGCCTATTCGCGGGGCGGCTCGCCCTATACTCTTTGGTCGTCTAAACAATTTGGGCGCCAATAAAGTTTAGAGGCGGAGGAGAATGGGGCGTCCGCCTTCGATGCCGGCGGCTCGCCCTTCTCTACGGTCAGAGCTCAACTTTTGAATGGGGTAACGGTCAAAAAAGGGCGCCCGCCTATTCGCGGGGCGGAGCGCCCTATCTTCCTATAGTCTAAACGTTTTGGAGCCGAATAAAATTTAGAGATGGAGGAGAAGGGGGCGGCCGCCGAAGGCGCGGGCGGCGCCCCCTACCTTCTTTGGTTTACCAAAAAGTTTGTGAGCAGAGAACAAGAAGGGCGCCCGCCT
>JAFUXN010000040.1 GCA_017477125.1 Selenomonadaceae bacterium | reverse complement strand
GGGGAGAAGAAGAAAAGGCGTGCGCCCCTGCTCACGGGGTGCGCCCGCCATGTTTTTTTCTCTGCGCTCAAAAATTTATCCGTCCGCTAAACATGTTGGGGAGAAGAAGAAAAGGCGTGCGCCCCTGCTCACGGGGTGCGCCCGCCATGTTTTTTTCGGCGCTCAAAAATTTATCTGTCCGCCGAACATGTTGGGGAGAAGAAAGGGCGTGCGCCCCTGCTCGCGGGGTGCGCCCGCCATGTTTTTTTCTGCGCTCAACGTTCCAAGGCTCGAGAATGAGGAAAGGCGGCAGCCCTTAATTCGAGAGGGCGCCGCCTTTATCTTTCGTCCATCAAAAATTTTTAAGATTAGCGTTGAAGAAGAAGGCGGGCGCCCATGTTCGCGGGGGCGCCCCGCCTTTTGTCTCCTGTCCTTCAACAGTTGTGTTTAGTGTGGGAAGGCGGCAGCCCTTACTTCGGGAGGGCGCCCGCCTCATTTTCTCGGCGATCAACGTTCAAGGCTTGAGGCATGAGCAAAGGCGGCAGCCCTTACTTTGAGAGGGCGACGCCTTATTTTTTTCTGCGCTCAACGTTCAAGGCTTGGGACATGGATAAAAGCGGCAGCCCTTACTTCGAGAGGGCGCCCGCCTTATTTTTTTGTCTCTCAACGTTCAAGGCTTGAGGCATGAGCAAAGGCGGCAGCCCTTACTTCGAGAGGGCGCCGCCTTTATCTTTCGTCTCAAACATATTCAATGGACAGCGATACGCGCATACTCTTCGAGCATATCGGTCGCAGTCATGTGCCCGCGCGCCGACGCTTTACTCTTGCCGATCACGTCAAGCACTCCGTAGTAGATCGCCGTCTCAATACTGCCCGGGATCAGTTCCTCCCAATTCTTATAATCGTACTTCCGTTCAGAGATCGCATTCTGCGGTCGCCCCACCACCTCGAGCTCGCACAGAAATTGTATCTGCCTGCGTTGCGGTCGAATGTAGTAGTGCTCCAAAAAATATTTCTTCGTCCGCAGCACCTTCACGTCGACCGGATCATATATGAGCCCCTTCGCCTCCGCCAACGCCACTTCATCATCCGATTGATCGTTTATGTAATCGCGAAGGTCGTCGGGCAAATCCGCCGTGGTGTCCTTCTTGTCGAGCATGCGAATCCACACGTCCGCCATGTATTCGCTCGCCGAGTACGGCAAATTCTTCCATTGCACGCTCGACTTGTCCAAGTAGTAGTCGAACGAATCATCGCTGGTGAGCTTCACGAATCGCGGTTTGAGCTTCTTGCCCTTCTTCTCGACCTTCATGGTGATCGGAGGTTCAACGGTCGGGGTCGGCTCGACGGGCTTGACGTTGGTGTTGTCCGTCGACGGCTGATCTCTGTAACGTTCGAACGGATCATCGACGGAGGGCTGCGGCTGATCAACCTTCGGCTCGATCGTCACCGGCTCGGTCGGCGTCAAATCTTTGAACGGCTCGGTTATCTCCTTCTTATCGGGCTCGACGACCTCAACGTTGCTCGGTTCGGGCTTGATCGGCTCGACGGGTTTGGGTTCGACGGGCTTATCGGTTTGCTCGAGCTGCGCGGCGGGATTGCTCGACGGCAATTTATTGAAGTTGATGGTCTTGCCGACGTCAATATAATCGTCCTCCTCAACGGGCTCGTTCAACGGTTGGGGCTCGACGGTCGGTTGAACAGGCTCTTGAACGGGCTGTTGAACAGGCTGTTGGATCGAAGGACGCTCGACGCGTTGAGGTTCGGCGGGTTGAGATCGGCTTGAACGGCTGCCGCTCGGTTCGCTCTCGATATTCGCCGGCGGCTCGTTGAGCAGTTGAGGTTCGATCGGTCGTTTGATCGGTTGAGGAGCGACGGGCTGAGTTTGACTTGAACGATTGCCGCTCGGCTCGCGCTCGCCATTCGACGACGGATCATTTATTAGAGTCGGCTCAACGGGTTGAGGCTCGACGACAGGTTCAGGTTCGACGGGCTGATCGCTTGAGGGAGGCGGCTCCTCCAAAGGTTGAGTCTCGACGGGTTGAGTTTCGATCGGAGCGGGCGACTCGACCGTGGGTTGCTCGACGGGCGGCGGTTGCTCAACGGGCGGTTGTTCGACGGGCGGTTGTTCGGTGGGTGGCGGCTCGACGGCAGGCGGTTCGACGGCTGATTGATCGGCAGGTTGTTCGACGGGCGGTTGCTCATCGAACTCGCCTCCAAACACCACGACGTCATCATCGGCGGCAAGAACGTACGGTGTAGCCAGCAACATCGACATCACCGCCGTTCCTATTATAAATTTCCGTTTCAAAATTGGTCACCTCGCTGGCGGTATTTTAACATGTTCTGTCGAGCATTTAAATCGGTTTTTTTTCGGGCGTGCCGGATTTTCTTGGGAATCTGCTCGGCGTGGGAGAAATTTTATTGACGAGCACGAGGGAGCGGGGATCGCCGTTAGGGAGCGTCACACTGATCGGCTCAAGGGAACGACCTCCGAGGATTTTGATTGCGGCTCGCGCCTCGTCGAGCTCCTCATCGATGTTTGAGCTCTTGAGTGCGATGAACGTGCCGCCCTTGACGGCGAACGGCAAACAGTATTCGGTCAAGACGTTGAGTCTCGCGACCGCCCTCGACACAACCATATCGAAAGCCTCTCGAAGATGAGAGTGGGCGGCGTCTTCGGCTCGAGCGTGAACGCAATTGACGTCGTCGAGTTTGAGCTCGTCGATCACCGTCGACAGGAAATTGAGCCGCTTGTTGAGCGAATCGAGCAGGGTCAATTTGATTGAAGGGCAAAATATTTTTAGAGGAATGCCCGGGAATCCGGCGCCGGTTCCAACGTCGATCACTCGCCGACCGTCGAGCTCGAGCTCCGCGCGGATTATCGACAGAGAGTCGACGATGTGTTTGACGGCGAAATCATGAGGGTCGGTGATGGCGGTTAGGTTGACGCGTTGGTTCCAATCGATGACCAATTGATAATAGCGTTCGAACTGATCGAGTTGTTGCGGATTGAGAGTGATGCCGAATTGGTTGGCGGCACCGTCGAGCTCGTCACGAAACATAGATATCATCTCCAATGTCGATGATTGTACCATGATCGGCGGCAAAAAAAAAATAGGAGCGCCCGCCTGCTCGCGTGGCGGCTCGCTCCTCTCCTTGCATCGATCCGATAATCTGAGGCTGTTGCTTATATTTTTGCGCCCGACTGACGTGAGCGGCGTCCGCCCCGTGAGTCGGCGGCGACGCGCATTTTCTCTTTCCGCTCAAACGTTTTCGGTCTCAAATATTTTTAGCGCCGACTGACGTGAGCGTCGTCCGCCCCATGAGTAGGCGGCGACGCTTTTATTTTTCTTTCCTCTCAAACGTTTTCGAGCTCAAATATTTTTAGCGCCGACTGACATGGGCGTCGTCCGCCCCATGAGTAGGCGGCGACGCGCATTTTCTCTTTCCGCTCAAACGTTTTCGAGCTCAAATATTTTTAGCGCCAACTGACGTGAGCGTCGTCCGCCCCATGAGTAGGCGGCGACGCTTTTATTTTTTCTTTCCTCTCAAACGTTTTCGAACCCAAATATTTTTAGCGCCGATTTACTTGAGCGTCGTCCGCCGAATACCGAGGCGGCGACGCTCCTTTTCATCTCAATCTATGATCTGAACTGACTATGTTTTTGGCGTAAAAAAATGGAGCGCCCGCCATACCGCGGGGCGGCGCGCTCCTTTTCTTACATTGATCCGATAATCTGAAGCTGTTGCTTATATTTTTGCGCCCAACTGAGGTGAGCGGCGTCCGCCACATGAGTAGGCGGCGACGCGCATTTTTATTTCAACTCAACCCTCATGCATCGAAGGTGTGAGCATTGATGATCCCCGTCTTCACCAGGTACGAGTAGATGCCGCTGTCATCATTGGAATCTGTAACGTCCTGCACCACGTCCTTGACGGGATCGGGCGCATTATCCATCGCTATGCCCCGCCCCACACATTCAAACATCGAGATATCATTATAGTTATCGCCGAATCCGATCGCTTCTTCCGGCGCGAAGTCGAAGTGATTGAGCATCACGCGTATACCCGTCGCCTTCGACACACTCTTGTCCATGATCTCGAGCAGCATATTCGACGAGCGTACGACGTTGAGCTCGGGGAACATCTTACCAAGCTCCCGCTCCATCTGCTCGCAATCGGCGGGCTCGCTCATCGTCAAGATTTTATTCGGCAGCATGCCAATCTCGAGCAGTTCATTGAAATCGCCTTTGTGAGCCGTCGCGCCCGTGATCTCCTCCTCATGCTTGACGCGCCTGTTGCCGACATCCCGAACGAACCAACGTCGCCCGCTGTAATAATTGACGGTCACCTCCGACCAACGCTTATCGATCACACCGATGAGCCGCGCCGCAACTTCCCGATCGATCGTTCGACTGTAAAGCCCGTCTTCACTCTCGTTGAGCACGAGCCCGCCGCTGTAGCAGATGATCGGAATCCTGATGCCAAGTCTTTCGGTAATCGGATAAATCGCCTCGGGCATGCGCGCCGACACGAGTACGAACGGGATATTTTGATTGAGCAGTTGATAGACGGCGTATTCGGTTTTATCGGTGACGTGATGATCGTTGGTCAAAAACGTTCCGTCGATGTCGGAGAAGACGATCTTAACATTCATAGCGGATCCTCCTTTGTCAATCGGATTGCCAAATCTGACCACTGATCACGTCAAGGCAGGAAATCTTACCGCGCGGCAGAAACGAGCCTGTATCGATGATGGTGATACGATTATTGAATCTGATTGGATAATAGCGATCGGGCATAAGATAGGGCGTGGGCGAATGTCCGCAGACGACTTCGGCGGAGCCTGAGTAATTCTGATAGAACTCGGTTCTGATCCAAAGCAGAGACTCCTCGGTTTGCTTCTTGAGCGGGACACCGGGCTTGAGACCGGCGTGAACGAAGATATATTCCTTGCCGTTGATGAGCATATGATGATACAGCGGACGATCGTTGATGAAGTCGAGGCATCTTTCGAGGGCGTCGGGTTCCCGACGGAGCCAAATGTCGAGCTCGCGCTTGGTGAGTGAGCCGCCGTTCGGAAGCCAGATCGAGCCTTCGGAACCGCCGAGCATGTAGAAGTAGAGCATCATCTGTTCGTGATTGCCGCGAAGGGCTATGACATTCGGCTTTTGGCTCATCTCGATTGCCCAACGGAGGCAGCGCATGTTTTCGTCGCCGCGATCGATGTAATCGCCCAGGAGGATCAAGAAATCTTGTTCGGGATCAAAATTGACCTTGTGGATCAGATTGAGCAGGCGAGTGAATTTGCCGTGCATGTCGCCGATGGCGAGGACTCGACGATACTTCATGAGACTTCACCCCCAGTAATTCTATCACGTCCATGAGTTTATGTAAATCATTTTAGAAATCAAAAACGCCGCCCGAGGCGGTGCTATTCATTTCGATTGCCGACGACCGATCGATCGAAGGACGAGATTGGTGCTCACTGAGGGACTTGAACCCCCGACCCCCTCCATGTGACGGAGATGCTCTACCAACTGAGCTAAGTGAGCATGATGGTGGGGCTGACAGAACTCGAATCTGTGACCTCCTCGATGTCAACGAGGCACTCTAACCATCTGAGCTACAACCCCACGTTGCGTGGTCGGCAGTCCCAACTGCCTTGCGTATGTTACATCAAATGATCGCCGCTGTCAAGCGCTCAACCAAAAAATTTTTATTTGCCTCCCGCTCGAGCATTTTTGAAGGATAATCGCAACCTAAAATCGAAGTACACGCCCGGAAAAATCTTTTTGCAAAGGAGTGTTGGCATGCAAAAATGGAAGCTCGATGAGCTGCCGCAGCCTCTGCGCGAAAAACTGTCGGAGCTCTACGGCGGTTTTGCCCTCTCAAACAAAAATACCGGCACCAATAAAATTCTCTACGTCCGCGAGATCAGTGAGCGCGAAAAAGCTATCCTCTCATCTGATCTCATGGTACAATCACTCTACAGGGTGCGCGTCGATATCAACTTCTTTCGCTTCAATCGTCTCGTCAGCCAATTGGTCTCGCTCAACGAGGTCTTGCGCTCGAATTTTTTCGGCGTCGGCGACGAACAATTTGCCGTCGTGTTCAACGGACGCGAATCGCTCCCCGAGATCGTTCGGCATAATCTTTGCAAGCTCGATCCGAGCGAACTCTCTCCGTCGATCAGCCGACTGATGGAAGCCGATCGGCGACGCGGTTTCGATCTCAGTAAGGGGCATTTGATCCGATTCACCATTCTCCACATCGGCGCCGGCGATTATGCCATCCTCGTCACCGCATCTCAAGCGCTCAATGAGACGTTCGGCATCGAGAATTTTGTCCGCACCGCGCTCGAGTTCGATCCGCCCGCCGTCAAGGACGCTTTCATGTATTCGGATTTCCTGATCGGCAAGACGCAAGTTGAATCGTCCATGCAACGATATTGGGTCGACATTCTTGCCGATCTGCCGACCGATCAGAAGTTGCCCTATTACAAACCGTCGGCGGTAATCGATCAGCAAGATACTTATCGGGCGGTCGTGCCTTATGAGATTGTCACCAAGATGCATTCGAAGGCGAAGGGCAATCGGTTGATGCTCATGACGATCCTTCAGACCGCGTGGGGCATGATGCTGCAAGAGTTCAATCAATCGAACGACGCCGCATTCTGTTCGCTGGTGCCGTCGCGCGACAAGTCTGCGGCGTTCAACACCATACCCGTCCGCTTGAAAATCTCCGACGATCAGACCGTCGGGCAACTGGTCAATGCGCAGTTCCAACAGGTGATCGTGTCGCAACCTTACAGCCGATTCGGGTGGTCGGCGATCGAAGAAGTTTTTGGCGAGTCGAAGATATTCAATCACTTCTTGAGCTTCACCGATTTCATGTCCGACGAGAAGTTATTCGAGACTGCGGAGACGTCGGCGCCGATAGAGCTCGTCGCGCAAAAATATTGGAATGCCAGGGACGCGCGGCTGGGCGTGTACTTCACGTTTGAGAATGATGAGATCGCCATCGTACTCAAGTACAACGACAGTCGGCTGACGTTCGACGAGGCGACGATGTTGACGCAGAGATATATGGCGATGCTGCGGAGCATGATGATCGATTGGGATTTGTCGGCGGAAGTCATGAAGAATCGGCTGACGACGCGGCTCGACCTTGAGGCGGGCGTTGCGGTACGCGAGGACAGTCGTTCGAAGTTGCTGCACATCATCTCGAAAATGCAATTGCTGCAGACCGATCGGAAGGGAACTCTTCAACAACTTCTCGGCGTGGCGCGGCTCGAAACATTTTTCGAGGGCGACAGGATATTTGGCGAGATGCTCGAAAAAAATCTCGTGCTGGTGGCGGAGGGAATGCTGGCGCGGAGCATCGACGTCGGCGATGGTTGGTTCAACATGCTCGATATGGTTGTCGAGGGTTTACCGATCAACGAGGCGGTACTGCTCGACAGGCGGCGTTGCAATTGGTCGGCGGAGGTCGTCAGCGAGCAAGCGACGCTGTTGTTCATTCCGCTCGACGACATGACAAAAGTTTTGAACCTCAATCCGCTGTTGTGGCAAAACATTGCGCTGCACGCGTTGCACACGACCGAGAACATACAAAGCATTTGGGTGCAGGCGTGAGATGATCAAGTAAAATTTTTTTGGAGGCATGCTTAATGGATATCAACAAACAATCGGAAGGCACCACTTTGACGATCAAATTGAGCGGCAGGCTCGATGCGGTCTCGGCTCGCGATCTCGATAAGGTTGTCGGCTCGTCGCTCGACGGCGTGAAGGATCTCATCTTCGATCTCGCCGATCTGTCCTACGTCGCATCTGCCGGTCTGCGCGTGCTGTTCGTCGCCCAGAAGAAGATGAACAAGCAGGGCTCGATGAAACTGCTCCACGTGCGCCCCGAGGTCAAGCAGATTTTTGAGGTCACCCGCTTCGTCGACTTCTTCACCATCGTCGAATAAATGTCAAAGCTGAAAACACTGTTGGAAATTCTCAACGAGCGCGGCAAAGTCGATATTCGTAGGCGACTGCTGCGCTTGGTGCTTTTCGGTTCGATTTTGACGTTTGCATCGCTCGGGCTGCTCACGTTGATCGGAATGATCTCGACGTGGAGCGCCATCAACAGTCGGGGCGCGGAGTTGAGCGAGTCGGCTGCCGATTACGCCGAGCACTTTGCGGAAGATCAAGCGCATGCTCATATGCTTTCGACCGCAGAGGGCAAAGCGCGGCTGATCCGTTTCGAGTTGCAGAGCACCGTAAGCGACTTATCATATCTTGCGGAGCAGGCTCGTCGCATCTTGATCAACCCGCAAGATTATCCGCCGCGCGTTCTTCCCGAGGCTCACAGCAGTGACATCTTCACCGGCGAAGTTTATGTGTTCGTCAACAAGGATCGCTTGGACAATCTTACTCCCGAAGTCGAACGGGAGATCGCATTGCTGTCAAACGTGGCGACGCCGATGGACTTCATCGCCAACGATTTCTATTCGGAATATCAAGCGACGCTGTCCGTCGGGTCGAAATATAATTACGTCGTGTGCGTCGATGTCGACAGAGGCAAGCGCGAGCAAACCGTCTACAGCGAAGAGATCATGAACACTTACGACATAACGGCGCGACCATGGTACAGAGATGCGATCGAGGCGGACGGGCTGGTGTTCAGCGATTTTTACGCCGCGCCCAACGGTTACCCTGTAATCACATGCGCCATGCCGTTTTATGATAACGACGGCATTGCGGGCGTGGTCTCGATCGGTTGCAGTCTCAATTCGCTTTATGAACTGGTGGTCGAGAACGCCGACGGAGGCAGTGATATCGGTTTCGTGCTCGACGAGAAGGGGCGCGTGATCATTTCGTCGCAACATGAGGGATTGCTCAAGGCGGGCACCGATCAAATTCTGTCGGAGGATGAGCATTTCGGCGACGTGGCGAAACGCATGTTGGCGGGCGAGAAGGGCGTTGAGATTGTTGAGCTCGACGGCAAGGAATATTTTTTGGCGTTCGCCCCGATCAGAGTAGCGGGCTGGAGTTTCGCGACGATGCTCGAGAACGACAAGGTGATGATGCCTGCTCTGGAGGCTCGACACAACATCGAACGGCAGATGGACGATTTCAAGAGCAGTTTTCGAAACGTGTTCCTGGTGCTGATGCTGTTGGCGGTGCCTGCGGTGATCAGACTGCTTTACTCGTTGATCAAGAGCAGCGCCGAGGTCTCGAGGAATTTTGTCAAGCCGATCGAAGAACTGTCGAACGGCGTACGAGAGATTGCCTCGGGAGATTTCGATAAACAGCTCAACATTAAGACGGGCGATGAGATTGAGCATTTGGCGGTGTGCTTCAATGCGATGACGGGCGAGCTCAAAAAGTACATGTCGAATTTGACGAAGGTGACCGCCGACAAGGAACGCATTGCCACCGAGCTCGACGTCGCGACGGAAATTCAAGCGAGCATGCTGCCGCGGGACTTTGATTTTGATCAATCGGAGTTCGAACTGTATGCGACGATGCACGCGGCAAAGGAAGTGGGCGGCGACTTCTACGACTTCTATTTGATCGACGGCGATCGGTTGATGATCACGATAGCGGACGTCAGCGGCAAAGGAGTGGCGGCGGCGTTGTTCATGGTGATCAGCAAGACGATCATGAAGAACTTTGCGATGACGATGACGAGCTCGAATGATCTTGGGGCGTTGGTTACATGCACCAACAATCAACTGTGTCAGAACAACGACGCGATGATGTTCGTGACGATGTTCGCGGCGGTGATCGATCTCGAGACGGGACGCATGACGTACGTCAACGGCGGACACAATCCTCCGCTGATCTACAGAGCGGCGACCGATCGATTCGAATACTTGACGAGCTCCGCGCGGAATTATGCGTTGGGTCTGATGGAGGACGTCGATTTTGAACAAGAGACGCTCGAGCTGTCGGCGGGCGATATGATTTACCTCTACACCGACGGCGTGACGGAGGCGCTAAACACTCAAGAAGAGCTCTACGGTGAGGAGCGGCTCGAGAAATGTCTCAACGGTTTGGGCGCAGGCAATGTTCCCGTCGAAAAAATTTTGGAGGCGGTTCGACTGTCGATCGAGAAGTATGCGGAAGGCGCCGAGCAGTCCGACGATATCACGATGATCGGTTTGAGATACCGGGGCGGCGGCCATGATTGAGAAACTTGAAAAGCTGATAGCGATCTTCATCGGGACCGAGCGGATTGACATCAAAAACCGCGTGCTGAGGTTGGTGCTCGCCGGCAGTCTCTTGACGTTCATCGAAATGGCGCTGTTGTCGTTGACGGGACTGCTCATCACGTGGAACATACTCGACTCGCGCGGGCAACTGCTCGGTGAGGAGAGCGCAGGTTACACCGAACGATTTTCGGAGCGGCAAGCGAAACTCAATCTGTCGAACAGCAACAGGCTTCGCGCGCAACTCATCAATAATCAACTGTTCGATGTGCAATTGGACGTGCTGTTGATGTCGAGAGAGGCGACGCACATGCTTTCGGCGCCGGAAGAATATTTGCCGCGCAGCCTTCCGAACACGAACGCCAGGATCATCGAGCCCGGGACGGTCTACGTCCATTACAGCCCCGAGCTCATTGAGGGCGGCATCTCTGATGAACTGCAGCGCGAGATCGGGATCGTGTCGAACATCGCCGACGAGATCGATTCGATCATCGGAACAAACCCATGCGCATTCGTCGGCTCGAAAAACGGCTACGTGATCCGCGCGGACGTGATGCCGCCGACCGTCTTGGTGACGTCGCTGAGCCGCGAGCCCGAGCGCAGTACCTATGATAATCGAACGCGCAGTTGGTACAAATTCGGCTCGACGGTTGAGGAGCCGACCTTCACCGACGTTTACATCACTCAAGTGACGGGCGAACCGTGCGTCTCGTGCGTGATGCCTTACTTCGACGGCGCGGGAGATTTCGCGGGCGTGGTCGGCATCGATTGCAATCCGACGGAGATTTATGCGCAGATCAATAAGAGTACGATAGGGCGGAGCGGCTTTTGCTTCATCGTCGACGCCAACGGCGAAGTGCTCTACTCGACGCAGGTTGAGGGCGATTTCGTGACGGGCGTGAACCTGTTCGATCCCGGTGATGATGTCGACATCGCGGCGATCGGTCGATTGATGACGGCGGGCGTGACGGGCGTGACGGATATCTCTTCCAAGGGCGAAGAATATTATGTGGCGTACGCGCCGATGAGCGCGGCGAATTGGAGCATCGCGACGGTGATCGAAAAGAGTGAAGTGGTCGCGCCGGCGATGATCGCTCGCAACAACATACTCGATCAGATTGAGGACTTCAAATCGAGTTTCGGCAATCTGTTTCGGTTCCTGTTGAGCTTGGCGCTCGTGTTACTGATCGCGGTGATGTATGGTTTGTTCCGAATGAGTTTGGAGCTGGCGAGGCGATTCGTCAAACCGATCCATCAATTGAGCGACGGCGTACGGGACATCGCGAGCGGCGACTTCGACAAGCACTTGGAGATCAAGACGGGCGACGAGATCGAGCACCTTGCGACGTGTTTCAATGCGATGACCGACGAGCTCAAAACTTACATGTCGAACCTGACGAAGGCGACGGCGGAGAAGGAACGCATAGCCACCGAGCTTGACGTTGCGAAGGAAATTCAACAATCGATCCTGCCCAAGACGTTTGATTTCGGTCGATCGGATTTCAAGTTGTAT
>JAFUXN010000039.1 GCA_017477125.1 Selenomonadaceae bacterium | reverse complement strand
AGGCGGTCGCTCCTATCTTCAACCGCCGCCCACAATAATATTATCAGCTCCGATAGTGTTTAGGCGAAAGATCGGCGCGGGGCTTCGACGCCCGCTCCCGCGCCTTTTTTACTCGTCGCCCGCAATAATTTTATCAGCTTCGATAATGTTTAAGCGAAAGATCGGCGCGGGGCTTCTCAGCCCGCTCCCGCGCCTTTTTTATACGCCGCCAAAAAAATATTATCAGCTCTGTTCGAAAGGCGGGAGCGAGCCGCCCCGCGAGCAGGCGGTCGCTCCTATCTTCAACCGCCGCTACACGTCACCAAAATGTTTATCGGCGTCAAAGAGGAGCGAGCGAGCCGCCCCATGACCAGGCGGTCGCTCGTATTTTTCATCGTCGCCCATCAACGGGTTCGAGCGTAATTGCCGAGATCGTCTTGATTGACGAGCCCTTTGAGCTCGAGCGCAAACAATATTCCGTTGAGCTCCGTCACCTCGAACGTCCGCTCCACATTTTCATCGAGCTTGGTCAGTATGATATCGAACGCCGTCGGTTCATCATCAATCACGTCGAAGACTAGCGCCTCGTCGCCGTCGAGCTCGGGAGCGCTCTTCTTCCTGCCGACGGTTTTATTTTTTTTCTCGACCGTCGGGCTCGATCGCGGCTTGGACTCAAACAAAGTTCTCTGCTCGACGACAGGAGCCGCCGCCGTCGTTCGCAGGTAACTGCCCGCCGCATCCTCCATCACGTAGCCCTTCAATTGCAGAGCGTTGAGCACGTTGATGAGGTAGGGCACCGTCAATTCATCAAGCCCGAGCTCCTCCGCGCGGAAGATCAATTCGTCCGTCGACGCCGCCAATTCCGTCGGCACCAGCTCAAAGATTTTTGCCTCGTCCTCGGTAAGCGGCTCAAGCTCGCGTCGACCGCCCGTCAATTGCATGCCGTAGGCGTTGAGCACATCTTGAGCATTGCGAACCAGCACCGCGCCGTTATACTTGATCAGATTATTGCAACCCAGACTCCGCTCGGCGTAGATCGAGCCCGGCACCGCAAACAACGTCCGCTCGTAATCGATCGCATGCTTGGCGGTATCGAGCGCGCCGCTCTTCTCGCCCGCCTCCACTATCACCGTACCCCTCGACAGCCCCGCTATGATCCGATTGCGTTGAAGAAATTGCCCGGGCTTGGGCGACGCTTTTGGAGGATACTCGGAGATGAGCGCTCCGCTTTCAAGAATCCGATCGAACAGCCGACGGTTCTCAAGAGGATAAACGACTTCTACGCCGCAACCCAACACTGCCACCGTCCGCCCGCTGTTGAGCGCGCCGCGATGAGAGATCGAATCGATGCCCGCCGCGCCTCCCGAGACGATCGTTATCCCCATTCGAGCCAAATCTTCAGCAATGTCGGACGCGACCTTTTCACCGTACCGACTTGCATGCCTGGTGCCGACCATTGCGATCCTCATCGCCGACGGTTGGAGCTCGCCTTTGTAGTAGAGCAGTAGCGGCGCATCGCCGATCGAACGGAGCTCGACGGGATAATCATCGTCGTCGATGCCGCACAGCTTGACGCCCCTCGCCGAACAACGCTCGACGATCTCATCGGGCAGGTTGGGATGTCGACGACGGAGATCGGACAGCGTCTGAACGATCTTATCGGACAAGCCGGCGTTGATCAATTCGTCGTCGGGCGCCGACCATGCGTCTCGAGCCGAGCCGAAATGATTGAGCAACATGCGCATGCGTCGAGTGCCGATCTGATCGACCGAAGTGATCGCCGCCGTAAAATATTTTTCCATCGCAACAGTCCTTCAAAGTAAAGTCATTAATATATATTCGAAACGGGCGGCGTTGTCAACAGGAAAGTCATTCGACGAAGAGATCATCATAGAAAGCGTAGAAGGCGGCGGCGACGATCAACGCCCACAAAAAAATATCGCCCACGGTCGAGCCTCACCTCCAAAAAATTTTTATCGATTGTAGCATAAAGGCAAGTGCTGTGCTATAATCGAAGAAAAAAATTTTTGCGAGGAGTGTTGACGGATGATCAAGGTGCGCATTCACAACATGATGTTCTACGGCTTCCACGGCTATTACGAGTACGAGCGCGAGCAGGGGCAGAAATTTTTCTTCGACGTTGAGCTCAAGATCAATGACGACGATTCGGTCAAGAGCGACAAGCTCAACGACGGAGTGGACACGGCGCGAGTGTACGATCTGATCAAGGAGGAGACGGAGAACAAGCGGTTCCAATTGCTGGCGGCGTTGGGCGAGCACATTGCGGACAAGCTGCTCGATAAGTTTGCGCACGTCGACGAGGTGATGGTTCGGATTCGCAAGCCGTCGGTGCCGATCTCGGGTCCGATCGACTACGTTGAGGTTGAGGTCATTCGCGGCAGAAGCTGAGCTCGTTTGTACGGCGGGCGATCGATAAACGGAGGGAGGCGAGAGAGGCCTCCCTTTTTGATAGTGTCGAGGGAAATTTTTATGACGCAACGAACGAAGGCATTGGGCGTGAACGGCGAGGAGATTGCGGCGCGATACTTGGAGGCGGCGGGATATCGGATCGTTGAGAGGAACTATCGGATCAGGGCGGCGGAGATCGATCTGATAGCGGAGCGCGACGGTGTGATCGTATTCGTCGAGGTGAAGACGCGGCTGTCGATGAAATACGGTCGACCGGCGGAGGCGGTGACGCTCAACAAGCAGAGGAAGATCATCATGGCGGCGAGCGTGTTCATGCAACAGGAGGAATATGCTCAACGGGCGTGTCGATTTGACGTGATAGAGATCATGGTTGGCGGCGGCGACTGTCGGATCAATCAGATTGAGAATGCATTTGAAGTCAGCGGATAGGAGGAAAATTATGTTTGCGAAAGTGTACGGTGCGGCGACGCTCGGGGTCGATGGACTGCTCATATCGGTCGAGGTCGACAGCAGCAATGGCATGCCGAGCTTTGACATCGTGGGACTGCCCAACGCTTCGGTGCGCGAGTCGAAGGAACGAGTGCGAACCGCGATCAAGAACTCGAACATGCTCTTGCGTTCGGAGAAGCTGACGATCAATCTGGCGCCCGCCGACATCAAGAAGGACAGTCCCGGTCTCGACCTGCCGATTGCGATCGGATTGTTGAGCGCGCAAGGGACGATCCCCGTCGACAACACCAAGGGCTGTCTCTTCACCGCCGAACTGTCGCTCGAGGGAAATTTATGCGGCGTGTACGGAGTGTTGCCGATGGTGATCACGGCTCGAGAACGCGGGCTGACGAAAATATTTGTGTCGAAGGACAACGCCAACGAGGCGCTGTTGGTCGACGGCGTAGAGGTGTACGCGCCGGAGAATTTATCGGAGCTGGTGATGTTCCTCAACGGTCAAGACAATTTGGCGCCCGAGCAGAAAACCGAGTATGTTGATGATGAACCGCTGTACGGATTGCAGGACGACTTTGCGGACGTGCAAGGGCAGTTCCTGGCGAAGCGAGCGTTGGAGATCGCGGCGGCGGGCGGGCATAATGTGTTGATGGTGGGGGTGCCGGGCGCGGGCAAGACGATGCTGGCTCAACGGGTGAACTCGATCCTGCCGGAGCTCACGCGCGAAGAGGCGCTCGAGGTGACGAAGATATACAGCATCGAAGGCAAGCTCGGCAAGGACGGCGGGCTGATCCGCAAGCGCCCGTTTCAACATCCGAACCACGACGCGTCGGCGGCGGCGATGATCGGAGGAGGGACGATCCCGCGTCCGGGTCAAGTGACGCTGGCTCATCATGGAGTGCTGTTTCTTGACGAGTTCCCCGAGTTTCATAAGTCGGTGCTCGAAGTGTTGAGGGAGCCGCTTGAGGAGCGCAAGGTGACGATCTCGAGGGTGAACGCGACGTTGACGTTCCCGTCGAGCGTGATGTTGATCTGCGCGATGAATCCATGTCCGTGCGGTTGGTACGGTGATCCGAAACATGATTGTCGGTGCTCGCCGCAGGAGATCAGGCGGTATACTCGAAAGCTGTCGGGGCCGTTGCTCGATCGGATTGACATACACATAAAGGTGCCGCGCGTCGACTACAAAGATTTGAGTTCGAAGCGCAAGGCGGAGTCGTCGGCGGTGATAAGGGAGCGCGTGGAGGCGGCGCGGAGGATACAGTTGGAGAGGTTGAAGCCGTACAACATATTCTGCAACGCGCAAATGAATCACACGTTGATCGAGAAGTTCTGTCAGATAACGGATCGAGCGGATGATCTGTTGCGTATGTTCTACGAGAAGAAGCATGCGTCGGCGCGGTCGTACGATCGGATCAAGAAGGTGGCGCGGACGATAGCGGACCTTGAGGGCATGGAGAAGATCGATCAGATGCACATTGGTGAGGCGATCAAGCTCCGCAATGATTTTGAGCTCGACATGTTCTAAACAAATTTGTTGAAAAAGGAAGGGACGGGCGCCTTGCTCGCGGGACGCCCGCCCTTTTTCTCTGTCGCCTACCAAATTTTGAATGCCGACCACAATAATTTTTTAGAGCAAAGAGAGAAGGGCGAGCCGCCGGCGTTGGAGGCGGGCGCCCGTTCTTTCGCCGTCGCCACCCAACAATTTATCAGTCACCTTAACGTTGTTCGAGCCGAATATGATTTTAGAACCAAAAGAAAAGGGACGGGCGCCTTGCTCGCGGGACGCCCGCCCTTTTTCTCTGTCACCTACCAAATTTTGAATGCCGCACGCAATAATTTTTAGAGCAAAGACAGAAGGGCGAGCCGCCGGCGTCGGAGGCGGGCGCCCGTTATTTCACCGTCGTCTCCCAAAATTTATCAACCACCTGAACGTTGTTCGAGCCGAATATGATTTTAGCGCCAAAAGAGAAGGGCGAGCCGCCCCCATCGGTAGGCGGTCGCCCCTTTTTCTCGTCGCCCCCAATAATTTATCAACCACCTGAACATTTTTCGAGCCGAATATGATTTTAGAACCAAAAAGGAAGGGACGAGCGCCTTGCTCGCGGGGCGCCCGCCCTTTTTCTCCGTCGCCCTCCAAATTTTGAATGCCGCACGCAATAATTTTTTAGAGCAAAGAGAAGGGCGAGCCGCCGGCACAGAAGGCGGGCGCCCTTTCTTTCGCCGTCGCCCCAAAAATTTATCAGCCGCCTGAACGTTGTTTGCTCCAAATATAATTTTAGAGTCAAAAGAGAAGGGACGTGCGCCTTGCTCGCGGGGCGCCCGCCCTTTTTCTCTGTCACCTACCAAATTTTGAATGCCACACACAATAATTTTTTAGAGCAAAGACAGAAGGGCGCGCCGCCGGCGTCGGAGGCGGGCGCCCGTTCTTTCGCCGTCGACCACAAAAACTTATCAACCACCTTAAATTCGCCCCGAATATAATTTTCGAGCCAAAAGAGAAGGGACGGGCGCCTTGCTCGCGGGACGCCCGCCCTTGTCCCTCGTCGCTTCCTAAATTTTGAATGCCGCACGCAATAATTTTTTCGAGCAAAGAGCGAAGGGCGCGCCGCCGGCTTGGAAGGCGGGCGCCCGTTTTTTCCCCGTCGCCCTCAACCGTTGAGCTCCCGTTCAGGAGAAGGGCGAGCCGACCCCATCGGTAGGCGGGCGCCCATCTTTTTCCCCGTCGCCCTCAACCGTTGAGCTCCCGTTCAGGAGAAGGGCGAGCCGACCCCATTGAGAAGCGGGCGCCCCTTTTTCTCGTCGCCCCTCAACCTCCGCGCCAAAATATTTTTTTTGACGGCAACGAAGAAGGAGGCAACTCCGCGCGGAACTGCCTCCAATTTTTTGATCTCCGATTGTCTGATCGATTGTGATTATCCGAGAATGACGAGCGACTCGTGCGCCTTGACCGACTGACCCGCCGCCACGTTGAACTTCTTGACGACACCGTCAGCGTCTGCGGGGATTTCGTTCTGCATCTTCATCGCCTCGAGGATCAACAGGACTTCGCCCGCCTTCACCGATTGACCTTCCGACGCCACCAGCTTCACAACCTTGCCCGGCATCGGCGCATCGATCGAGTGCTCGCCCGCGCCCGCCGTTGCCTTCGGTGCCGCCGCGGGAGCAGGAGCCGCCACCGGTTTCGGTGCGGGAGCCGGAGCCGCTGCCGGTTTCGGTGCCGCCGCCTTCGGTGCGCCGCCCGCCGCCTTGACTTCCTCGACCTCGACCTCGTAAGTCGTGCCGTTCACTGTCACGTTGAATTTTTTCATATGATCGTCCTCCTATCTCAATCAGCGTTTGATCTTATTCGCCAACGCCCACATCGGGCTCGGCTTGATCCTCACCGCCGCCACTCGACCGTTGCCGCCCGTCACTGCTTGGACCGCCGCCGTGATTGCCGCGATGATCTCAGGTTTGATCGCTTTGTCCGACATGTTTTTTCACTCCATTCGATTACAGAGGTATATTTCCATGCTTCTTCGCCGGTCCCGCCTCGCGCTTGCTCGCCAACGCATTGAGCGCCGTGATGATGTATGGTCTCGTCTCCTTCGGCTCGATGACCATGTCGGCGTAACCGCGCTCGGCTGCTTTGTACGGCGTCGCAAACTCCTCAACGTACTCGGCAGTTTTCTGATCCTTGTCGGGGTCTTTGCGGAAGATGATGTTCGCCGCGCCCGCAGGTCCCATGACCGCGATCTCCGCACTCGGCCACGCCATCACCTGATCCGCGCCCAACTCTCGACAGCACATCGCGATATACGATCCGCCGTAAGCCTTGCGAGTGATCACCGTGACCTTCGGAACCGTCGCCTCGCTGTAAGCGTAGAGCATTTTCGCGCCGTGGCGGATAATGCCGTTGTACTCTTGATCGACGCCGGGCAGGAAGCCGGGCACGTCGACGAGATTGACCAACGGCAGATTGAACGCGTCGCAGAACCGAATGAACCGCGCGGATTTATCGGACGCATCGACATCAAGGCAGCCGCCCATCACCGACGGTTGGTTGGCAATAATCCCGACGCTCCGTCCGTCGAAGCGCGCAAAGCAGGTGATGATGTTGGTCGCGAAATGCTCATGCACCTCATAGAACTCGCCGTTGTCGACGATCATTCGAATGACGTCCTTCATGTTGTAAGGCATCTGCGGATTGTCGGGAACGATCGAATTGAGTTCCTCATCTTGACGATCGGGATCATCATCGGTCTCGACGATCGGCGCGTCCTCCATGTTGTTCGACGGCAGGAACGACAGCAGGTAACGAATCTGCTGAATGCAGTCCTCCTCGTCGTCGGCGGCAAAGTGCGCCACGCCCGAACGAGTGTTATGCGTCATTGCTCCGCCGAGCTCCTCCGCCGTGACCTCTTCAGCCGTGACCGCTTTGATGACCGCCGGCCCCGTGATGAACATCTGGCTGGTCTTCTTGACCATGTAGATGAAATCGGTGATCGCAGGAGAGTACACCGCACCGCCCGCGCACGGTCCCATTATGACGGAGATTTGAGGAATCACGCCCGACGCAGCCGTGTTGCGGAAGAAGATGCCCGCATAGCCGCTCAACGCATCGACCGCCTCTTGAATGCGAGCGCCGCCCGAATCGTTGATGCCGATGATCGGCGCGCCCATCTTCATCGCCAAGTCCATGACCTTCCAAATCTTATGGGCGTGCTTCTCACCGAGCGAACCGCCCTCGACGGTGAAGTCTTGAGCATAAGCGTAGACGAGACGACCGTCAACCGTGCCGTAGCCGATCACCACGCCCTCGCCCGGCAAGTCCTTCTTGTCCTGACCGAAGTTGGTGCAGCGATGCTTGACGAACATATCAAGCTCGACAAACGTCCCCTCGTCGAAGAACATCTCAATGCGCTCACGAGCGGTCATTTTGCCCTTCTCGTGCTGTTTGGCGATGCGCGCCGCGCCGCCGCCCTGCATGATATGTTCCTTCTTCTTATGCATGAGTTCAATTTTCTCTTGAACCGTTGCCATCAAATCACTCCTCTAACGATTGATCGATGAGATTAGTCGCGCTGGCAGAGCTCGAGCAGAACGCCATGGGTGGATTTCGGATGCAGGAACGCGATCATCGCGCCGCCCGCTCCCTTGCGCGGAGCCTTATCGATCATGCGCACGCCCTTCTCCTGCAGGTCGGCAATCGCCGCCTCAAGGTTGTCGACGCGCAACGCAATGTGCTGAATGCCTCCGCGTCCGCCGTTCTTCTCGATGAACTTCGCGATCGGAGAATCGTCGGCGGTAGCGGCAAGCAACTCGATCTCGGCGCCGTTGGCGGTCGGATAGAAGCCCGTCGTCACCTTCTGATCGGCAACGGTCTCCTCACCCGTCGACGCCAGCCCCAGCGTCTCCCAAAATCCGCCGACCTCTTTCAGATCGGTCACCGCGATCCCAATGTGATCTACTCCAAGGATTTTAAACATATTCAAAGCCTCCTAAAATATTATCCGCTCAGTCAAGTCGTCGATTGCCAACGGTAAGACGATTGATTGAGACACATGAAGATTACGGTCTCATGTCGCCAGTCTCAATGAAGCGCGTGTGGAACGACAACGCCTCGTGGAGAAGATGCGGCGTGTTGCTCTTCTTGGTCGCCTCGAGCGCCCTCTCGTAGTAATCCAACAAGATCGGTCGATAGTCGGGATGCGAGCACTTGTTGATGATCTCGAGCGCCCTGCTCCTCGGCTCCAATCCGCGCAGATCGGCAACGCCCTGCTCACTGATGATGATGTCAACGTCGTGCTCGGTGTGGTCGATATGAGAGCACATCGGAACCACCGAACTGATCTTGCCGCCCTTCGCCGTCGACGGAGTATAGAAGATCGTCAGATAAGCGTTGCGCGCGAAGTCGCCCGACCCGCCGATACCGTTCATCATCTTGGTGCCGGTGACGTGCGTCGAATTAACATTGCCGTAGATGTCGACCTCGAGCGCGGTGTTCATCGCGATGACGCCCAAACGGTGAACGACCTCGGGCGAATTGGAAATCTCCTCGGGACGCAACAGCAGATATTTCTTGTACTTCTCAACGTCTTTGTAGAAGCGCTCCATGCCCGCCGGCGACGGACTGAACGCCGTGCCGCTTGCAAAGCCCAACTTGCCCGCGTCGATCAGATCGAGCATCGCATCTTGGATAACCTCGGTGTAGACGATCAGATCGGTCATGTCCGACTCGACAAAGCCCTCGAGCACCGCGTTAGCCACGTTGCCCACGCCCGACTGCAACGGCAAAAGTTTTTCGGGCATGCGACCCGCTTTGATCTCCGCGCGGAGGAAGTCGAGAGTGAACGCCGCCATCTTTTTCGAGTTCTCATCGACGGGCGTGAGATCGCGCGTATGATCTTTGATGTCGCACGGCACGATGAATTTGATCTTGTCGGGCGTGCAGGGAATGTAAGGCGTCCCGATCCGATCATCGGCTTTGACGATCGGGATCGGCAGACGGTTGGGAGGATCGAGCGGCACGTACACATCATGCATGCCCTCGAGCGCCATCGGTTGAGTGGTGTTCACCTCGACGATGACGATGTCCGCCGATTGAACATACGATGCCGCGTTGCCGAGTGAAGTCGTCGGGATCAGATTGCCTTCTTCGGTGATCGCCGCCGCCTCTACCAGCGCCACATCGATCTTGCCGAGGAATCCCGTGCGCGTCAGTTGCGCCGACTCCGACAAATGCAGGTCGAGATAATTGACATGCCCGTCGTTGATGTCCTTGCGCAGAGCCGCGTCGGTCTGATACGGCAGACGCTGCTTGATCCCATGCACGAGCGCGAGCACGTTGTCGCACTCGGGACCCGTCGATGCGCCCGTCCAGATGTTGACGGTGAACGGCTCCTTTTTCATGCGTTCGGCAAGCGCGATCGGAACCGCTTTCGGATACGCCGACGCCGTGAACCCCGAGCAAGCAATCGTCATGCCCGGCTTGATCCACGCCGCCACCTCCTCCGCCGAAACGATCTTCGACTGCAGTTCTTTATTCTTCACGCGGTCGAGGATATCAATCATAAAAACTCCCCCTTTGATCGAGTAATCTGCTCGATGATAATCATCAATTATCGTAACACCTATGATAAATTATCTGCTTCCTGTAGAATAACACGCAAAGCCGCCGCCGTCAATAAAAGTTTTTGGGATCGCCAAACTTTTTGTCGAGCGTTGACAGCTTTCGAGCGCTGCGCTAAAATCTAACCACTAAAGGCTCTGACGAAGGAGTGATCCAATGACAGAATACATGTCGGCGTTCCTGCTGGCGATGACCGCCTCGTTGTTCGCGACGCCGTTGGTGATGAGGCTCGCCTCCAAGACCGGCGCGCTCGACGTCCCCGACGCTCGCAAAGTTCATAAGAAACCCGTCCCGCGGATCGGAGGCGTGGGCATCTATGCGGCGTTCATCGTGTCGATGGTGATCGTTCGATGCATCTTCGATCTCTCGGGCGTGTCGGGCGAACTGCTCAAGGGCATTTCGGGACTGATCCTCTCCGGCACGTTGATCATGCTCGTCGGCGTCATTGACGACTACAGAAATTTGCCGGCGAAGGTCAAGCTCCTCGGACAAATATTCGCGGCGGCGGTGCTGGTGATCGGCTTCGACGTCCGCATCGACTTCATCACCGATCCGTTCGGCGATTACATTTATCTCGAATGGTTTGCGGTGCCGGCGACGATCTTTTGGCTTGTCGGACTGTCGAACACGATCAATCTCATAGACGGGCTTGACGGATTGGCAGCGGGCGTGTCGATGCTTGCCGCCCTGACGATCATGTTCGTCGCGCTCGAGCAGAATGTTGTGGTCGTTGCGGTATTGACGGCGGCGTTGGCGGGCGCGGCATTCGGATTCCTCTTCTTCAACTTCAACCCCGCGAGCATCTTCATGGGAGATTCGGGCGCGCTGTTCCTCGGCTTCATGCTGGCGGGCATCTCGGTGATCGGTGCGGTCAAATGCGCGGCGACGATCGCGTTGATCGTTCCGATCCTGGCGTTGGGACTTCCGATCCTCGACACCGCATTTGCGATCGTCCGTCGATACCGCGGAGGCGTTCCGATCTTCCGTCCCGACAAAGGACACTTGCATCACCGACTGTTGGGTTTGGGATTTACTCAACGGCAGGCGGTGCTTTTGATGTATGTGATAAGCGCGTTGCTCGGCTTGAGCGCGGTGGCGTTGACGGAGGTCAGCTATCAGATAGCGATATTTATCTTGCTGATCGTGGTGGCGTCGATCCTCTACGGAGCGAAGAAGCTCGGTATACTGTCAATGCGAAATGCATGAGGAGATGCGGCAATGTTGAAAGTGATGACGATATTCGGCACGCGCCCCGAGGCAATAAAGATGGCGCCGGTGATCCTCGAGCTCAAGCGGCGCCCCGAATTTGAAACGGTCGTGACGGTGACCGCTCAACATCGCGAGATGCTCGATCAAGTGTTGAGGCTGTTCGACATCAAGCCCGATTTTGATCTCAACATCATGTCGCCGGAGCAGACACTGTTTGACATCACGACCAAAGCACTGCTCGGGCTCGAAGGCGTTCTCTCGACGGTGAAGCCCGACATCGTGTTGGTGCACGGCGACACGACCACGACATTCGTCGGAGCGTTGGCGTCGTTCTACAATCAGATCACGGTCGGGCATGTCGAGGCGGGCTTGAGGACGCGCAACAAATATTCGCCGTTCCCCGAAGAGATGAATCGACGCTTGACGGGCTCGATTGCGGATTTAAATTTTGCGCCGACGCCGACGTCGAGGGACAATCTGTTGCGCGAAGGCGTTGAGCCGGCAAAAATTTTTGTGACGGGCAACACTGTCATTGATGCCCTTCATCGAACCGTCCGAAATGATTTTGTGTTCGATGATGAGTTGTTGAGCTCGATTGATTATGATCGGAAGAAAATAATTTTGGTGACGACGCATCGACGGGAGAATTTGGGTGAGCCGATGCGCCATGTGTACGAGGCGCTCAAACAGTTGGTAGAGGAATTTGCCGACGTCGAGATCATCTTCCCCGTGCATAAAAATCCGAAGGTGCGCGAGATCGTCGACGCGGTATTGGGCGGCTTGGATCGGGTGCATTTGATCGATCCGTTGGATTATGAACCGTTCGCCAATCTCATGGGGCGGGCGACGATCATCTTGACGGACTCGGGCGGAGTGCAGGAGGAGGCGCCGGCGCTCGGCAAACCCGTGATGGTGTTGCGCGACACGACCGAACGACCCGAAGCGGTGTCGGCGGGCACGGTGAAACTGATCGGCACCGATCGGTCGCGCGTGTATGAGGAGACGCGGCGGCTGTTGGTCGATCGAAAGGAATATGCTCGAATGGCGGAGGCGATCAATCCGTACGGCGACGGTCGAGCGGCGCAGAGGATCGTTCGAGCGCTTCTCCGCCACTACCGATTGACCGACGCGCCCTTTGAGGAATTTGTTTGACGCGGCATTCAAATATTCCCCATGGATTTGTTTTTGATCGAGACATCTGTTATACTTTGTCTGAAAGGGTCGAGGGAGCTCAAATAAAACAGCATGGGAGAATATTTTACTGTGAACAAACATCATATTGACGTCGCCCTCGACAACGCGCGCAAGATGATCAAGGCGTTCTTCCACGACAGGGATGTCGACGAGCTTATCAAGTACTTCGATCCCGAGCACTTCACGTGGGTCGGCAACGGCGCCAACGACATTCTGACGGATATTGAGGAGGTTCGCCGCTGTTTCAAACTCGGTATAAGAGAGCACATCGAAAAATACTCCGTCATCGATGAGCAGTACATTACGGGCGGCGCGTCGGACGACAGTTGTGTCATCATCGCCAAGCTCAAGTTCCAAGGCAATGACGAGCGGGCGCATTTTCAATCGGCACTGCACTTCTCGTTTTACTTCCGATTGGTCGGCGATCGCATGCTCGTGTCGCATTACCACGTCCACAATCCGCTTGCCGCGTCGAGTGCTCGCCGCGCTCAATATTTTTTGTTTGATCGAGACTCCGACCCCGCGTCAAACATGATCAGCATGGACGTTCAATTGCAGAACGAGATGCTCAACAATTTCGTTGACGTGAACAACGTGGCGGCGAAGAGTTTTTGGTACGAAGGCGATATGCCCTATGTCTACGTCAATCGGCAGTACCTTCAACTGATCGGTTGCAAGCACATTCGGAACTTCATTGGCGTCGGGAACGGTTCATCGCTGTCGCACATTCACCCGTCGGATCAAAGCTGCTATATCGAGCACATGGAAAAATTTTTTGCCGAGAACGTGCAATCGATCCGAACCGGCGAGCAATGGAAGTGGCACGGCTCGTATTATGTGACCTACCATTTGCAATCGAGCGTCGACGACAATCTGTTGGTGCTCGAGTGGGGCAACGTGTTCACTCTCAACGACCGACCTTTGATCAATTGCATGATCCTCCCGCTGAGGAATATTTCATTCTTGCCCGGCGTAAATTTTTTTCGCGACGCCCCTCCCTTGCAATGGGGGAGGGGTTGGCAGGAGAATCCGAGCGCGTCAAAGATCATTCCGCCAATAATATCAACGGCATCGGCATTCATGTCGGGACGCGCACGATTTTATATCCGACAAAGCGGCGGCTGGTCATGGACGACAAGATGATCGAGCTGACGCCGATCGAATGCGAGTTGATCTTGACGTTCGTCGATAACCTCAACCGAATACTCACGTCCGAAGAGTTGTACCGGGACATTTGGAATAATCAAGAGCTCAGCGCGTCGAGCAACACGCTCCGAACGCACATCACTCATCTGCGTCGCAAACTGCAGCTCGACGAGTTCAGCCCGATCCGTTTGGATTACATCAGGAACAAGGGCTATCGCTTGACGCTCCAATAAAAAACAGACGACTCGCGCCGTCTGCTCAATCATTTGCTTGCGTCCGTTCGCTTGAGCGTGCGCAAGTATTTTTTTCTCTCGTAGGGTATGCGCCGACTCTCGACCGCCTTTTGGATCGTCATCGCGTGCACCGTCGGATCGAGCATGTCATTTTCGAGCAACGGGAGCGTCTGCTCATAACGTTTCGTCAGCGCCGTCGCAAAGTACCAAGCCTGCGCCATCAGCGCATAATGATCGTTCGATGCGATGTCCATCACCCATTGGAAATGTTCCTCGTCGAAGAAGTCATCGAGATAATTCTTCATCAGCACCGACAGCCCCAATCGGATCGTATAAGGTCGATCCTCCGCGCGGAGCCATTCAAGAATCTTCTCCTCGAGCCCCTTGGGATGTTGAGAAAAAATCTTCGGCGCGATCGCATCGCACACCGCCCAATTGTCCACGAACGGCAGAAACTTATCGATCGCCTCCAAGCATCGTTGATAGTCCGCCTCGTCATTGAACTCCGAGAGCAGATAAGCATGCAGAACGTTCTCCTCATGATAGTTGTGGGGTAGCGTCGCCAAAAATTTTTCAACCGTCTCCGCGTCGAGGCTCGTCATGATCTCCTGCAGGAGCGGCGCCCGCACCCCGATTATTTTTTCGAGCGGCACATTCGACACGATCTTTGCGGTGTAATGTCGATAATCCTCGTCCGCATGCTCCTTCAGCCGTTGAACAATCTCGTTGATTTCCAATGTCAGCCCTCCTCAATTATCGCCGCCAGCCGCGGGATCACTTGCTTATAATCGCATTTCCGTCGAACATAATATGCCGCGTTCGTCCCGAGATTGATCCGCGTGTCGTCGTCGTCGAACAACTTCATGATCTCGATCGCGTAAGCGTCGGCGTCCTCAACCGGCACTCGAAAGCCCGTCACTCCGTCGAAGATCAAATCCTCGCAACCGCCTATGTCACTCACCACCGACGGCAATCCCGAACTCATTGCTTCGATCAGCGACGTCGGCAGTCCCTCATGCCGCGACGGAAAAACGTAGACGTCCGCCATTTGATAAAACCGTTGGGGCGCGTCGACCTCGCCCGTCACGACGATCGAGCCGTCGAGCTCCTTCGACAGTTCGTTGAGTTGAGCGAGCAGCTCGGTCTTGCCGCCGCCCACCACGAACAATCGCGCCGACGGATATTTTTGATGGATCGTCGCCCAAAATTTCATCACCGTGTCGATGCCCTTGTTGAGCACCACGCGCGCGCAGAACAATAAAATTTTCGTCGAAGGCTCAAGCCCGTTGTCGAGTTTCAATTGCCGACGGAGCTCCTCACTCGATTGAGGATAGCGATCGGTGTCGATGCCATGCGCGAGCACGGTGATCTTCGACGGATCAATTCCGCCGCGTTCGTAAAATCCTTGAGCGATCTCCTTGGTGGTCGCGACGTATCGATTGCACTTGGCGAAAATTTTATGCCGCCAACTCGATCGACCGTCGAATATCTCAGCCTTGCCCGTCAACGCCAGGGTCACGGGCTTACCAAAAAATCGAGCGAACAGGATCGCCCACACCGCGAACGACGGTATGCCGATGATATAAAATGCATCGATGTCGCGATGGGTGGTGAGCAGCCGAATGATGATCTCGAGCCAACGGAACGGCGCATGCAATCGAACGAGGTCAATGCCGTTGAGATTTTCTCTGGCGGCGGTGAAGTAATAACGCTTCTTCGCCATGATGGTGACGCGGTTGCCGAGCGCGATCAGTTGTCGAGCATGATTTTCGGCGTGGAACTCGGCGCCGCTCTTGGTCGGGAGCCCGTCCTTGGAAAATTTCTTGCCGACGGCGAAATCCTTGACGAGCAGACAGATATTCAAGCGCATTCCTCCAATTGATTAGTTCTCAAGCAGATGTTTGGCGATGTCGGCGATGATGATCTCTCCATGGTCGAGCTGAATCTCTCGAACGAAACGCCGCCAATATTTTTTTGCCCGACGCGCCATGAGAAAATCGGAGTAGTAGAGTATCGGGACGCGGGCGGAGGTTCCGACGTTGTCAATGATGCGGACGAGGCGCTCGGTCGGCGACGTGCGTTGGACGAGAAAATTATCGGGGTCCATGCCCGCGGCGGCGAACTTCTCATTGATGAATTGACGTTTGAAGTTGAGCAGAATGTCAAGCAGATCGTCAATGCTTTTCGGATTGTTGAGGTGATCGAGCACGGTTTTGCTTTCGGCGTCGTCGAAATCGATCACGCGCTCGAACACGAAGCCGCGCCCGCGATCGGTATCGACCTCGCCATAATACTTGGTGAGCAACGTCATGGTGTCGACGCGCTTGCCGAGCGCCCGACGATATCTCATCTCGCGATCGAAATCCTCATCGGGGATCGTGTAGAGGAGTTTGACGCAGCGCCGCTTGTCGTCGGGGTGAATGAACACTTCCTTATGATTGCCGCGACCGAGAAAAAGGTCGTCGGTGAGAATGAGCTTATCGGGCATGATGATCTCCGTTACTGAAAACTTATAAACAGTCATAAAAACTCTTATGTTTCATTCCTGTTTCGTCGCGTCCGCTTTTGCCGGAGCTACTAACGTTTGGTCTGACGCTCCACAGGCTTTACTTCCCCGCTAACGTACGGGTAGTTTTTTCATCAATCAGCTTGCGTATCGTTTCAAATTTATCGCCGCCTGTAAGTCTCTATCAATTTCGTTTCCGCATTTTTCGCAGTGATAAATCCTCTCCGACAGCCGCAATTTTGTCTTCACGTGCCCGCAAGCTATACAGGTTTTTGAACTCGGATAATATCTGTCGGCAATGATAACGGTTATTCCGAACCACTGAGCTTTGTACTCAATCTGCCGACGAAACTCATAAAAACCCTGCTCCTGCACTGCCTTTGATAAGTGCCTGTTCGACATCATTCCACGCACATTCAAATCCTCCAGCACTATCGAACTTGGCTTTCGTCCGATAATTGCGCTCGTGATTTGGTGTCGGTAATTTTGCCTGATGTTCGCCAATCGATGGTGAATCTCCAAGAGCTTTCTTTCGCCCTTTATAATGTTGCGCGTTTTCGAGTAACCTTCTCCTTTCTTTTTACTCATCTCGTATTTGCGAGAGATGGAGCGTTGCAACCTTCGCTTTCTCTGTTTTAGTTTCTTGATTTTCTTCGTCTTGTTTATGTTCGGGTAAACGGTACCGTCAGAGCATACCGCCAAATTTTTTATCCCGAGGTCAATTCGCGATCGCTTCGAGTTTGACGTGTGTCGATGTGATTTGAATTTTGGAGGTGTCCTGATAAAAACTGTAATCGCCGCGTTTCGTCTTGAGCCACGAATATTGATCGGAGTTTCGGAGCACCGTGAATGCTTTGCGCAAATCGTTACTGCCGATGAACTTTTCCCCTGCCGCGTATGCTTCCCTCTCTTTTTGCAATGCCCAATTGTAAGCGAAGCGTGCCGCGCCCGCGAACTGGAAAAGCCGTGTCCTTTGGTGATTGTTTGGCACAAGCCTGACTTTAAACGTTTTCATCATAGCCTCCGATCAGTTGTCGGCAGGCGTCGAGAACCTGTTGAGGCTCGACGTGATATAAACAGTTGGGCTTGGGGTGCGATGGGCATTGCTCGGGCTTGACGGAGCAAGGGCAGCATGGTTCATTCGACGACAGCGCGATCGCATTGGGATTGATCGGTCGCCAGCGCTCGACGGGAGTGCAGCCGTACATGACGACCATGCGGACGCCGGTGGTGGCGGCGATGTGAGTGGCGCCGGTGTCGACGGTGATCAACAGATCGGATCGATTGAAAATCTCCGCCAGATCGATCAACGACGTTTCGCCGCAAAAATTCTCGACCGTCGTCCCGATCAAACCGATGACTTCGTCGGCATATGATCGATCGTTGGGGGCGCCGACGATGAAGAACGCCGCATCATACTCCGCGCGGAGCTCGTCGACCACTCGAGCGAAGTACTCTTTCGGGTAAGTCTTGAGCTCAAACGTCCCCTTGACGCACAACGCGATCTTCAATCGAGCACTCGGCAACCGTTCAAACAATCGATCGACCGTCGAGCGACTTTGATCGGTGATGCGAGCGAACACCGGTTGAGCCTCGTCGTCGAGCCCGAAGAACTTCCGAACGATCGTCTGATAGGTTTGAGCCTGCAACGTCCGATCAAGGTCGTGCTCGATCTCAATCACGTCGGTGAACAGCGTCGTCACCAAACTTTTCTTCTGATCAAAGACTTTGCTCGGCACCACTCGCTTGGGGATTCCTGCCAACAAAGCCAAGAGCGCCGCCCGCGATTTCCGATCCAATGAGATGAACAGATCGAAATGCCGACGCCTGATGTCCTTGACGGCGGAGAAAATTTTCGAGAGCGACCGCTCCTTGGCTCGATAGTCGAGAATGATCACGTCGTCGACCACGGGATTGTTGAGCACCGCCTCGCTCACCACGCGCTTGACCATCATGGTGATGCGCGCGTCGGGGAAGTGTTTTTTGATCAGAGCGAGCGCGCTCGTCGTAAGCACCACGTCGCCGAGATTGACCAGCGCGCTGACGAGAATATTTTTGTACACTCGATCACTGCCTTTCGGTGACGTGAGTATTTTCCTTGTCGAGGTAGTAGAGCTTGACGTACTTCGCCATGGTGTAGAAGAAATGAAAGGAGGCAAGCACAAAACCGATTTTACCATCGAGGAAGCCGCCGCGCAACACGTACATTCGGAACGACGCCCAGATCGGGTGCGCGATCATATCAAGCAACGATGCCGACTTGCCTTCGGACTTCGCCTTGCGCGCGGCGAGCGTGGTGTAGAAATTGAGCTTGTTGAAGTAGTGATCCCAATCGCGATACGGATAATGCACCAGGTATTCGCTCGACGGCAGTTCGACTTCCGAACACTCGTGATGAATTTTGGGGTGAACGAAGCCGGTGACGTATGAGCCTTCGCGCGGGAACAATCGAATGACGTAGTCGGGGAACCAACCGCCGTGCTTGAGCGGTTGCCCCCAAAAGTAACTCAATCGGGCGACGGCATAAGCCTTCGATCGATCGTCGTCGGCAACGATGCGTTTGATGTGCGCCGACAGTCGAGGAGTAGAGCGCTCGTCGGCGTCAATAAAAAAAATCCAATCGCGCGTTGCCTGATTGATGGCGAAGGTCTGTTGTGCGCCCCAATCTCCGTTGAGCGCGTGGGGGATCACCTTGGCGCCCTTCGATTGAGAGATGGCGGCGGTTTGATCGGTTGAGCCGTCGTCGATGACAATGATCTCGTCGGCGAAATCGATCACGCTGTCGAGGCAGGCGCCGATAAATTTCTCCTCATTCTTGGCGAGGATCAGAACAGTGACGCCGTTCATCGGATCACTCCCGTTGTATAATATTTTCGAGGCGTCGAGCGAAGTTCGAAGGCGAGTACTCATCTGCGGCGGCGCTCAACCCGCGACGGTATTGCTCGACGTTTTGATCGAACCGATTGATGAACTGCTCGAGCACTCGACCGAGCTCGTCGACATTGCCGCTGACAAACGTTTCGCCGATCCGAAATTGCTCAAAGACCTCGGGATTCATGTCGTCGCTGGCGACCACCGGCTTTTGGAAACCGATCGCGGTGAAGAGCATGCCGCCCCAATGGTATCGATAGCGCGGAGCGGAGTAGGGCATCAACAGCGCGTCGATGGAGGCGATGGCTCGTTGCCACTCGGCGCCGATCAATCCCTCATGTCGAAACGTGATCCCGCGCCCCGAATATTTTTTGATGATCCGATCGAAGTCGGCGGCGTCTTCGTCATGCATGGTCGAGCCCTGAACGATCAGCTCAACCTCCCGCTCATATCGACGGCTGAGATAAACGTCGAGGAGGTCTTCCAACTTCTTCTCCCGACGGTATTGACCGAAGAAGCCGATCCTCAACGGGCGTCCGCGCGGATCGAGCGACGGTCGGTAATCAATATCTCGAGGGGTATAGGCGGGAGGATAGATCGGAAAAATATTTTCGAGCCGACGCCCGAAGATCGCATCGCCGAACGTGAGCACGACCATGCGAATGTTCTTGTAAGGGATCAGCCGTTGCGCCTCGTCGAAGAATTTATCGACCTCGGACGGATTGATGCCGTGCAGGATAAAAATCAGCGGTTTATCGATCTTCCTCAACGAGCTGTGGTTGAGCGCGCGGAGGTATCGATAGGTTGACGTCGGGACGATCAGCGCATCGAACTCGTCTTGACGGTTGAGCAGTTGTCGGTACCAACGTTGCCGATTGATCTCTCGTTTGGCGGCGGAAAATAATTTTCTCAAGCCCTTCGATTGAGTATAGGTGACGGCGTCGCCCTCAATGTGTTCGATCGGCACTCCGTAATCGAATTGAAATACAAAGTTCTCGGGGACGAAGAATTTTAATTGATGTCCGCGCCCACTCATCTCCTCGACGATGATCCGATCGAAATCGACCTCGTGACCGCCGGGCGTCATTATGTTCTCGAATACCGCTACCCTCATGCCATCACCGCCAACAAATTTTGTCGAACGTCCTCGTCCAATTGATCGAGCAGCGCGAACCGCCGACGGTAAGTCGCCCGCTTGTGCGAAGGGATCTCCTCAACCGTCTTGCGCTTCTCCACCAGCGGCAACCGATCAAACCGCGCATCATCGGTGTGCTCGCCGCCCGCCTCCTGCCAGAAATCACTCAACGACGTCTTCAACTTCCGATCCCGACGAACATGATTGTTGGCGTAATATCCTTCGTTGGTCACCGCATAAATATTTTTGAGCCCCAACGTCCTCGCGAATGCCTGCGCCGCATACAACATCAAATTCTTCGTCCGATACGCATGACACTTCTTCGTGATCTTCTTGATGATGTCCTTGGCGCCATCCATGTTCGGACCTTGCAACGCCCCGATCCACATCGACCACTCGCCCGCTCGATCCTTCGCGATCCAAAATATGATCTGATAGAGCGCCTCACCGTCGGGCAACACCAACATCAACGCCGCCAGCCCTTCCTTGCGCTGACCCGGCTCCGCGCGGAGTATCAAACTCATCGAGCCGAGTTCATCGCCGAGCTCCATCGACCACAACTTGATTATCTTATCCGAACGGAGATCAATCTTCTTGTTCGAGTACAAATTGAGCATCGCCGACGGTTTGAGCGTCGACTGCAGGAACGTCATGTGCTCCTCGATCAATCGAACCCGCTCCTCGAACGTCGAACGATGATAGAAGAACGCTCGCGTCGGCTGCTCAAATACGTACGGAAAATTATCGGCAACCCGACGCAGGAGCTCATTGCCGTCGAAGAACTCAATGACACGGTGCATGCCGCGAGAGTTGAGCACGCATCGGGCGATGAACACTGCAAATCGATGAACCTCACGCGGATTGTTGAGGTCGTAAATTTTTTTTCCAAGCTCGATAAATTTCTGCATAGCCGTCTCACATCTCCTTGATCGAAAAAGATTTTTACGCAAACGCTCGACCTTGTCAACATTTTTTTGTCGGCAACCGATATAATATTGATTTGGAGGTTGATAATATGTCAGCACAACGGGAAGTCATTCGACGTTTCATGGCGTCGCTCGATAAAACTCCGTTCAAGGGCACCGCCGCACTCGACGCCGCCGTTCGAGCGTGTTCGGACTTCGCCGGCATCGACGAGCTCATCAATCAGTTCATTTCCGATTGCGAGAGTGCCGAGAGCGCCGACGATTTTCTCAAGACTTATTGCGGGATCGATCTCGAAAACGACGACACCGGAGCGATCACGGGATCAGATGCGGGCGGCGACACCGTCAAGACTGCCGAATCGATCGTCGAGGAGAGCGGCGAGGCCGGTTATCCCGAGGGCACATCGTTTGTGGTCAACGGGCTCACGATCAACATTCCCGAGCAGAGCGAGCTCACCGACGCTCAACAGACGATCGTGCGCGGGCTTTACTCTTGGTGGATGAGCGGCGCTTTCGATCTGATCAACGAGAGTTACGGCGACAATTACGGTTTTGACGACTCGAGTTCGGCGACCGTCAAGGAGCTCACGGTTGAGTTTGTCGACCGCGGATCGTTTCTGGCGCAGAGCGGGCATCGATACAAGATTGCAAGCGGCAAGGCGACGGCGCTCACTCTTCAGATCAACATGAGCTACTACAGATCGATCGCCGAAGATGATATGGACGGCACGAGCAATCGGGCGAACGCGGCTTATCTCGACAGGACGTTGGCGCACGAGATGACCCACGCGGTCATGGCTGCCAACATCAATTACTTCAGCGAACTGCCGTCGTACATCAAAGAAGGCATGTCGGAGATAACACATGGCATCGACGACACTCGGACGAAAGCAATCACGACGCTTGCGGGCAACTCGACCAAACTTCGCGCGGCATTCACGACGTCGGTGAGTCCGGTGACGGTGAGCGGCGTGACGGGCGCCTCGTATGCGGCGGGCTACATGCTCCTTCGCTACCTTGCCAAGCAAGCGGCGCCGACCATTTACGATCGAGCGGAGAATTATGCGTACATTGCTTTGACCGACGGCGATGATTCTCTCGCCAATTACGAAGACGAGATCACGATCGCGGCGGGCGCGGGCAACGACACCATCAGCAATTATGCCGATCGTGTTGTGCTCGATGGTGGAGACGGCGACGATCTGATCACGATTGGCGGCTCGGACGTGACGATCGTCAGCTCGAGCGGGGCGGACACTTTGATTTCGTATGCGGCGACCGACGTGATCAAGCTCGACGACACATTGATCAGGCGGGTGACGGTCGACGAGTATGATCTGATCCTTGAGACTTACGACGGTTCGATGACGATTATTGACGCCGCTGACGCGGACATTTCGATCATCAATCGCAATGACGAGCTCATCATCAAGAATTTCAGTGCGGAGACGCTCGACGGCGGCAACGGGACGATCTACAACGCCGACGGTCTGAAGATCACTCGATCGAAGACGAAGCTGACGGTGGGCGATCCGTTCGAAGGCTTGATCGACATGGCGGACTTCTCGTCGAAACTCAAGACGGTCGACGCGCGCAAGTGCACGGGCTTGATCGAGGTCGAGGGTAACGATAAGAACAACGTGATCCGCGCGGGATCGGGCGGCTCGACGTTGAGCGGAGGCGCGGGCAATGATAAGCTCTACGGCGGCGACGGTGCCGACGTTTTCATTTACGACGGGCAGGGCAAGGACATCGTCTATAATTATGCGTCGGACGATCGAATTGTGATCGACGGCGAGATCGACAGCGTGAAGGTCAGCGGCAAGACGTTGAAGCTGCTGGTCGACGACGGGATTTTGACGATCAAAAAAGCCGTCGGCATGGAGCTCGCGCT
The DNA here is from genome assembly GCA_017477125.1 of Selenomonadaceae bacterium. GTDB lineage: Bacteria > Bacillota > Negativicutes > Selenomonadales > Selenomonadaceae > Quinella. The sequence goes on along the minus strand of JAFUXN010000039.1, from coordinate 2,615 downwards.
CACCGATGCCGACGGTCAAACCAATTATTATATCTTCGACAAAAATCATAAGACGCTCGAAACGGCGCTGACGAATCACTCAACGGATTTATATTTCAACGGTCGGAACAAATTTTAGAATGAGCCGCCGCCTCCGCCGTGACCACCTCCGCCGCCACCTCCGCCGGAACCTCCTCTGCCGCCGCCCTTGCGTTGACGGCTGACATTCATGAACAGGAATATATCCCGTGCCTCAAAAACTTTGACGCTGTTGCGGACGAGATAATCGATCGCCTCATTGGCGTGGCGGACATTGCTCATTGCGTCGATCATCGACGAGCGCACGACCCCGGCGATCACGATCGCGATCACCACCGCCGCCACCGCCGCCATCGGATTGAATCCGCTCGTAGGATCGTAGGGCGTTTCGTTCTGCTCGTAGTAGGTCAACAATTGGTCGACGGCATCAATATAATAGTTGAACGCGGTCGCGTAATCGCCTTGAGACATCTCCGTCAAGAACTGCTCCTTGAGATAAGGAATGCCCGCCTCGTTGGTGACGCGGCGTTTCATCTGAGCGTCGGTCGAGATGTACCATTGCCGAGTGTCGATCACGACGGTCAAAACGATCGAGCCGTTGCGCGCGCCCGAGAAGTAATCATCGAGCAGATTATCGGCAATGGCATTGATCTCGAGCCCGCGCGCGGATTTGAGCGTGACGACACCGATCCGCACGCCGTGCTTGTTCTCGATTGATTTGATTTTATCGGTGAGCAATTGAGCGTCGTTACTGTCGAGCAGTTGAGCAGAATCGGTGAGCGAAGTGATGATGCTCGATTGCCCCCGCTCGACGGGAGTTTGAGCGCAAGCGATTGACATGACCAGCGCCATCATCAACGCGGTCAAGCAAAAAATTTTCCTCATAGCGAAATCCTTTCGATCAGATGAGATATTGCAGAATGAAGTAGAGAACGGGCGTGAGGACGACGGCGACGAGCGCGGGGTAGAGAAATGCCTTGATTGAGTCGTAAGGGAGCGAGCCGACGACCTTGCCGGTCTGACCGTTCATCATGAATGTATAGGGCTGATCTTTATAGCGCGTGGTGAGAATCCAGACGGGCACGAGGGCGTAAGTCACCTGCCCGTCGTTTTTTATGACGGCGGTCGATTGCTCCTCAACGGTATCGTAGCCCTTGATCGACGCGGCGAGCACTTCCTTGGCGGAGTTCTCGAGACGCTCGTCGGCGCGGGGCGTGGACTGTTCGGCGGTAACGTCATACTTATCGGCAAGGTAGCCGGTCAAGTAAGCGGCGCTGAACGGCACGAGGTCTTTATAATTGAAGGGCTCAATGCTGTCCATAAAATCATCGTTCATCTTCTTCGAGCCGTCGACGGGAATGCGCTCGAATCTCATGTTGGCGGCGCGCTCGACACTGAAGACGGAAGTCTGACGAATGATCTCCTTGCCGCCGTCGATGACATGAACCTTCTTGGCTTGGAACGAACCATGCGCCTCGATATTTGCGTCGAAGAGCCAGAACGGGACATACATGGGCTGAATTGCCTCGACGCGATTGTTGGCGGTGAACTCCGAGGGCAGGAGAGTTTTGCCGGCGTAAAATTTTTTGAGGGCGTCGACGGCATCAGCCTTCGATTTTTTGAACGGTATGACGTAATCGGGCTTTAACATGCCATCGAAACGTTTTGGGATCATGGTCGGGTTGCCGCAATAGACGCACTCGGTCGCCATCGTATTCTCGTCGCAAACGAGTTCGGCACCGCAACTAGAGCAGGTGAAGGCTTTGAGCGCGGCGGTCTCGTCGGAATCCCAATTGGAGCCGGCATCTTGAGTGTCCCACTTAGCCTCTTGAGCCTCGCGCTCGCGAGCAGCCATCTCCTGCTTGGCTTGGAACAATTGATCGACTGCCTTGATATCGAGTTCGGCGCCGCAATACTCGCAAGTGACCTTATCGTGACCGGGCAGAAACGAGAGCGGAGCGGAGCAATTGGGGCACTTATAGCTGACGGAAGTAGCGGGCATAATTTCACCTCAATCAAAGAAAAAATTCATCATAAGTATAAGGCGAACGGCGCGGTTGATCAAGAAATTTCATTGACTAAAGGCGGCGGTTGGATTAAAATTTGGTTAGAGAAAACGACAGAGGAGCGTGGGCGTGATGGGGTATTTGCCGCCGATAGACATAGTGATCGGGCTGGTGTGCATCGGAGTGTTCGGCGTGATCTTGGGAGCGCTGATCTATCTTCCGATTGCGGACAAGGACTCGCCGTTGGCGTTGGAAAAATTGTCGGGTGACATCATCTGGCGGTACCTGCCGGACTGGATACTATCGTTTATCGGTTGCATCATCTTCATCACGTTGAGCTTCATGCTGATCACGGGTTTCATGCGTGGCGACTGAAAAAATTTTTTTGGATAGGGTATTGACAAACGGATTTTGGATTGGTATCATACGCAAGTCGTTTGAACAGCGACGCGCGTTCTTTCAAATCTAAACAATACTTTTTGTGCAAGCTAACGTTAAGAGCCGGTTTCAACGGAGAGTTTGATCCTGGCTCAGGACGAACGCTGGCGGCGTGCCTAACACATGCAAGTCGTACGGGAGTCTTCGGACTCT
>JAFUXN010000038.1 GCA_017477125.1 Selenomonadaceae bacterium | reverse complement strand
GTAAAAAAAGGTCGGCGCGGGGCTTCTCAGCCCGCCTCCGCGCCTTCCCTCTACGCTCAAAGAGTCGAGGAAGAAGAGGGGGCGAGTCGCCCCGAGGGCAGGCGGGCGCCCCATATTTTCTTCTCCCCAAATATTTTTTGAGGTTGGGCGACGGAGGGAAGGGGCGAGCCGCCACGTGAGCAGGCGGGCGCCCCATATTTTTTTCTCCCCAAATAATTTTTGAGGTTGAGCGACGGAGAGAAGGGGCGAGCCACCACGCGAGCAGGCGGGCGCCCTAATCTTTATTTCTTCTCCCCAAATATTTTCTGCCTTACACATTTTCGTCGTCCCTACGAATTTTCGTCGCCGACTGTTTTAGGGATCGAGCGAGCCGCCCCATGAGTTGGCGGGCGCTCGTATTTTTTTCGTCGTCCCCCCGAACGATCCTCACTCGAGAAGGCTCCGACGCTCAACGTAGCCGATCACCTCTAACTTCAAATCCTGATGCTCAAGGAAATCTATCGCCCTGTCAATGTCCGCCCGTTCGCCCGACAGCCCCACTATCATTCTCCCAAACGGTATCCCATGAATCTGATCCAAACTGCCAAACAGCATCGTGCATTCGACCGTCGGCACCGCGCGGATCATTCGAGCCAGCGCAGGATCGTCCGCCGTCTCACCGATGAACGTCAGCCTCAACAACAGCAAACTCCCCGGCGTCTCGTACGTCGATATCGCATTGCCGCGGAACGCCACCGGCAATTCGTTCGACAACAGCACGCTGATAAATTCCTTGGTGATAGCCTTCTGCGGATTGGTGAACACGTCGACGACCGAGCCTTCTTCCGTGATCACGCCGCCGTCGATCACCGCCACCTTGTCACATATATCTTTGATCACCTGCATCTCGTGAGTGATCACCACCACCGTCAGCGCCAACTTCCGATTGATGTCCCGTATCAACTCGAGTATCGACTTCGTTGTTTGAGGGTCGAGCGCCGATGTCGCCTCGTCGCACAACAAAACTTTCGGGTCACTCGCCAACGCGCGCGCTATGCCTACCCTCTGCTTCTGTCCTCCGCTCAATTGCGCGGGATATTGATCCGCCTTGTCGCTCAATCCTACCAAGTGCAACAGCGGCTCGACCTTCGCCTTGATCTGATCCTCCGCAACGCCCGCCAATCGCAACGGGAAGGCAGTATTATCGTAGACCGTCGCCGACGACAGCAGGTTGAAGTGTTGAAAGATCATTCCGATCTGCTTGCGCATGTCTCTCAATTCGGCATCGCTCATGGTCGTGAGCTCCTTGCCGTCGACCAGCACCGAGCCCGCCGTCGGACGTTCGAGCATGTTGATGCAACGGATCAGCGTCGATTTGCCCGCGCCCGACAGTCCGATGATCCCAAATATCTCGCCGCGCTCAATGTGAAGGTCGATCCCCTTGAGCGCCGGCACCTCGCCGTTGGCAGTCTTATAAATTTTCTCCAGTCCCGTTAATCTGATCATCTGCTCACCACCCGTAATAACTCCACACATTGTATATATTCGAACCGCGTTAGTCAATTGATTTACGCGTGGCGGTGTCCTCGAAACAGAAGAAATCGGGGTGATGACGCGATTGAGTATATTCGAATTGAATGCCTTCAGAGTTGTACGTTCGACTGCTGACGACCGCAACACAATTGAACTCGCCCAGCTCCAAAAATTTCTTGTCGCAGTCGTCGGCGAGCTCGACTTTCACCCGACGTTTGCTCGTCATGATCTTCATTCCGAGCACGCCCTCAAGATATTCGTAGATCGAGTTCGACGCAATTTCTCTATCGAGTCCGCGCACTGCGTCCTTGAGGAAATGATCAAAGAACACCACCTCGGTGCGTCCCTCAAAATGATTTCTGATTGCGGTCTCCTTAAAGGTTTCAATGCGCCCGAACATGAACTCCATCTGCTTGAGCGGACGATAGATCACACATGAGCCGCTGCCGAATAAGGTTTGAATGTAACCGCGCTTCTGCAGTTCGCCAAGGGCACGTCTGATCGTGCTCCTCGAACAGTCGTAGATTTGAGCCAACGCATTCTCCGACGACTTGCAAAAGCCCAAAGTTGTGTAAACAGATTTTGAATCAAGGGAGGGAACATGATGGGCACGTACACCAAAGACTCCGAAGAGCTGTTGAAACTCGTCGGAGGCAAAGAGAACATCGCTGCCGTGTCGCACTGTGTGACGCGCATGCGATTTGTTCCGGTCGATCCAAAGAAGGCGAACGTCAAAGGCATCGAAGGCGTGTCGAAGGACGCCGTCAAAGCGGCAGCGGGCGCAAACCAAAATATTCTTCAGCGCGGAGCTGCAATCGCGGCGGAGATTTTTGCGCCGTTGATCCCTGCAATCATAACGGGCGGCCTCATTCTCGGTTTCAGAAACTGTATCGATTCGCTGTACCTGTTCGACAACGGTACCAAAACTCTCGTCGAGCTCAGTCAATTTTGGGCGGGAATGGATCATTTCCTCTGGTTGATCGGCGAAGCGGTGTTCCATCTCGGTATCCCCGTCGGCATCTGCTGGTCGGTCGTGCGAAAAATGGGCGGCACTCCGATCCTCGGCATCATTCTAGGCTTGACGCTCGTCAGCGGGCAATTGCTCAACGCTTACGCCGTCTCGACCACGCCGCCCGAGCAATCCACATACTCCCAATGATAACCGCCCGCACCCTCGGGGCGCTTGCCACGACATGCCTTGCGAAGAATGTAGGCAGATACGTGCTCACTCTGAATTGTAACAAGCCATTCAAGCGCCGCTTTCATCGATGAGAATATAGCATTCAGCTCGATACAGCGGATAGCCTTCTTATTTGCCGCTGAGGCAGACATTTTTGCTCGTGTTTCATCACTCGCCTTCTTGCCTTTGTTTGCGACTGACAACTTGGCGCGTGTTTCATCCGACACTTCATGTCCCATCTTCGCGGCTGAGATCGCTGCACAATGCTCGGGACTGAATACTCTACCTTTCAATCTCTCCGAAATCTTAACACGGTGTTCGGGTGATATGCGACGCCCCTTACGTTGCTCTGACAGTTTGGCACTCATCTCCGACGTCGTGATGTATCCTTTCGAGCCTTCGCCGCCATCCGTCAAGTTGTAACCGTTCGGTGCCTTCGTATTCAGCTCTTTGATCCAAAACTGCTCCCAATATTTAAGTTCCTCAATCGTGAAGCATACCTCGATAATCTCGACATCAAAGTTTTTAATCCCATATTTGCGGATCGTTCGATCAATATAGGTTGCGCTCCTACGGTCACGTTTATGTTCCCGCAAACGTTCCTCGAGGGTTCGACGCGTCTGTCCAACGTAAGCCTTACCGTCCGGCTTGTTGGTCAACAGATAAATGATCATCACAAAGCCTCGCCTCCTTGATGTTGACATCTACAGGCGAGACAACTATAATAATTGGCAAGAACCTCGCGCTGTGATGCTTTAACTCTGAACGGTTAAATTGTATCACGTCGGAGGTTCTTCCGTCAATAAGCCCGTCGGGGCATTTTTTTGTTGTGATTAAACCGTCGAACGGCGCAGAAATTTTGATCCACGTCGGGCTCGACACCGTTGCGATGAACGGCGACGGCTTTGAGTACCCGGTTAAGCTCGGCGACGAGGTTCGCGCAGGCACTCCGTTGATCAAATTCAGTCGAGAGAAGATCAAAGCCGCGGGGCATCCCGATACCGCGATCTTCGTCGTCACCAACCCCAACGGCGCCGTATTCACGTTCAACACCGGCATGCAGGGCAAGAGCGGCGAGACCGTTATAGCGTCCTACTGACAATATATTTGAGGAGGAGATATTCATGAACAAAACGTTGGCATCAGCCTTGGCGGCGACGCTTATGTTGGGCGCGGCGTCAACGACATTCGCGTCGGCAAGCCCGACCTCTACACCAATGAGGACGGTCTGCTGTGGGATAGCGATTACTCGGGCGCCGACATTCGTTTCGGCAATCGACTGCGATCCCTCGAGCTTCCAAGCAATCAACATTCAATACGTGCCGGAAGAAAATAAAGGGCTTTACGGCGGCGCGGCGTATTATCACATCAAGGACGACGATTTCAAGACGACCGACGGCATCAATAATAATGTCAGCGACGGGCGATATACCGACGCCGGCAAGGAGCTCGAGGACGAGGCAAGCATCTGGTCGGTGAACGCGGGATATTGGTTCGGGCATAAGTTCAGAATCTATGGCGCGTACGCCAACAATACCAAAGCCGGTGTCGAAGATTACTCGTGGCAGGCTCAAGCGCGTTACGGCAATTTCTTCGACGGAAATTATATCACCGGCTCGGGCGATGCGGAAAAACTCTTTGCGCGCGTCGAACTCTTCTTCTGATCGAAAAATTTTTTTGGGAGGTTATCAGATGGATTTTAGTGATAAGGTCGTGTACCAGATTTATCCCAAGTCGTTCAGCGATTCGAATGGCGACGGGCTCGGCGATATTCGCGGCATCATCAATCATCTCGACTATTTGAAGACGCTCGGAGTCGATTATATTTGGTCGACGCCGTTCTTCGTGTCGCCGATGAATGATAACGGCTACGACATTGCCGACTATCGAGCGATCGATCCGCGGTTCGGAACGATGGCTGATGTCGAGGAGCTGATCGCGGAGGCTGATAAGCGCGGCATCGGTTTGATGTTCGATATGGTGTTCAATCACACGTCGACCGAACACGAATGGTTTCAGCGCGCGCTCAAGGGCGAGCAGAAATACATCGACTACTACATTTTCAAAGACGGCACGCCCGATAAGCCGCCGACCAATTGGGAATCAAAGTTCGGCGGCAACGCGTGGGAATACGTCCCGCACCTCGGCAAATGGTATCTGCACCTCTACGACGTCACCCAAGCCGATCTCAATTGGGAGAACCCCGAAGTCCGCGCGGAGCTTAAAGACATCTTGCGCTTTTGGAAGTCGAAGGGCTTGAAAGGTTTCCGCTTCGACGTGATCAATGTGATCAGTAAGCCCGCCGAGTTCGTTGACGACGATCAAGGCGACGGGCGCCGCTTCTATACCGACGGTCGACACGTGCATGAGTTTTTGAAGGAGCTGGTTGCCGACAGCGGCATCGACGGCATGATCACCGTCGGCGAGATGTCCTCGACGTCGCTCGACAACTGCATTCGATACACCAACCCCAATGAACATGAACTGTCGATGGCGTTCAGCTTCCATCATCTGAAGGTCGATTACAAGGACGGTCAGAAGTGGGAACTCATGCCGCCCGACATCGCCGCGTTGAAAAAACTGTTCGCGACGTGGCAGGAGGGCATGGCAGCCGCGGGAGGTTGGAACGCCGTCTTCTGGTGCAATCACGATCAGCCGCGAGCGGTCTCTCGTTTCGGCGACGGTCAATCGACTGCCGCAAAAATGCTCGCCACCGCTATCCATTTCATGCGCGGCACGCCTTACATCTACCAAGGTGAGGAGCTGGGCATGACCAATGCCGGCTACACTTCGATTGAGCAGTATCGCGATGTCGAGTCGCTCAACTACTATAACATAATGCTCAAAAACGGCAAGACTGTTGAGCAGGCGCTCGAAACTCTTGCCGCGCGTTCTCGTGACAACAGTCGGACGCCCATGCAGTGGTCGGCTGATAAGTATGCGGGCTTCTCGACCGTCGAGCCGTGGATCATTCCGCCCGACAATTATACATCGATCAACGCTCAAAATGAAGTTGATGCTCCCGATTCGGTGTTCAATTACTATCGACAGTTGATCAAACTCCGCAAGGCGCTCAAAATTATTGCCGACGGCGATATCAAGTTCATTGAGCCGAACAACAATGACGTGCTCGCGTACGAGAGGACGCTCGGCGATGAGAAGTTGATCGTGCTGTGCAACTTCAGAGAGCACAACGTCAAGGTCGATGCTTATGACGGCTTTGAAAAACTGCTCGGCAACTACGACGGGCTTGAGCGTGAGCTCCGTCCGTTTGAAGCGGTCGTGCTGAAAAAATAATTAACACTATCGGGGTGATGGGTATGAAAATTGATCTGACCGTCGAGCTCACAAAGGATCGGCTCGATCATCTGATGGCGCGTTCGAGCAAGAAGGGCTTGATGAGCGTGGGGCATTTCGGTACGCATTTCGACGCCATGGGCAAGACGTTCCCGCTCGACTTCACCGAGAGCCGCGGCATCGTCTTCGATGTGAGCTCGATTGATTGAGCGCAAGGTTCGAATGATCGGCGTCGATCGCAGCGGCGTTCGCAACGGTACCGATCACCCCAAAGCTGATACTTATTGTGCCGACCATGGAGTTTTCGTCGTCGAGAATCTGATCAATCTCGATAAGCTCCGCGCGGAGGCGGGCGACAATGATTTCGTCGTGCACCTGTACCCGTGGAACGTCAAGGACTTCACCGGCGTGCCGTCTCGAGTGATCGCCGAACTCGCCTAAATGTTGACAAGCTCGCGTTTGTTTGGTAACCTTTAGCAAAAATTTTTTTCCGTTGAAAGGGAGTAATCGCGTGTTTTTCAGCAAGAAGAAGTTCCTCGTCGGCGCGCTCGCAATCGGCAGCATGTTGCTGTTCGGCGGTTGCGGCGGCGGAGGCGATCAGCCGGCAGCGTCGAGCGGAGGCGGCAATGAAATCGTCGTCGGCTCCAACTTTGAGTTGACCGGCAATCTCGCTCAATACGGTTCCAATTCCGGCAAGGGTCTCAAGCTCGCGTTGAAGGAAGCCAACGATGCGGGCGGCGCCGGCGGCAAGACGTTCAAGGTCATCGAGGCGGATACCAAATCCGAAACCGCCGAGTCGGTCAACGCCGCGACCAAATTGATTTCCGATGATAACGTTCAGGTTCTCGTCGGTCCTGCCGTCACCGCCAACGTCATTGCAGAGTCGCAGGTCGCCACCGAGAACAAAATTCCCGTCATCGCGCCCGACGCCACCAACCCCGATGTCACCGTCGAGAACGACATGCTCAAGCCCTACATCTTCCGCAGTTGCTTCATCGACCCACAGCAGAGCACGGTGATGGCGCAATTCGCCAAGAACGAGCTCAATGCTCAAACGGCGGTTCTCTACCTCGATTCGAGCTCGGATTATTCCAAGAGCCTCGGCAAGGTGTTCAAGGAGAAGTTTGAGTCGGACGGCGGTCAAGTGTTGATGGAGGAAGCGTTTCTGTCGAAGGATCAGGACTTCAAAGCGGCGCTGACGAAATTGCAGACGGCGAACGCCGATGTGATCTACGTGCCGGCGTATTATGAAGAGGTCGGCAAGATTCTCAAGCAGGCGCGCGAGCTCGGCATCACGGCTCCGATCCTCGGCACCGACGGTTGGGACGATCCCAAGACGATCGAGATTGCGGGCGCCGATGCCATGAACAACACCTACTTCTGCACGCATTACTTCGACAAAGATGCCGATGCGCAGCCGTTCATTGAGGCGTATCGCAAAGAGTACAACGAGGAGCCCAACGTGTTTGCGGCGCTCGGCTACGACGCGGGCAAGATGTTGATCGATGCGGTTGAGCGCGGCGGCGACACCCCCGAGAAGATTCGCGACAACCTCGAGAACATCAAAGATTTGAAGGTGGGCACGGGCGTCATCACGATGGACCCCAAGACCCATAATCCGATCAAGGGCGCGGTCGTCATCGAGACCAAAGACGGCGTGCGCGAGCTTCGAGCCAAGATTGCTCCCGAAGGCTGAGAGATAACGAAAATAATTTGATAGAGCAGAGTCCGCGCGATGCAAGTGCGGGCTCATTTTTTTATTGACAAGGCGGCGATCGAGGAGTAAGATCACATAAACATACTTCATCAGTATGATAGAAATTATTGGAGGCGCAAACGATGGGACGAATTTATAAAAGCGTGACGGAGCTGATCGGAGGGACGCCGCTGTTGGAGGCGAAGAACTTTTCGTCGGCGAACGGCTTGAAGGCGAGGATTTTGGTCAAGCTCGAATATTTCAATCCTGCGGGCAGCGTGAAGGATCGGATTGCGAAGGCGATGCTCGACAAGGCGGAGGCGGAAGGCAAACTCAAACCTAACTCGGTGATAATCGAGCCGACGAGCGGCAACACAGGGATCGGGTTGGCGAGTGTGGCGGCGGCGCGCGGCTATCGAGCGATCTTGACGATGCCGGAGACGATGAGCGTTGAGCGTCGAAACTTATTGAAGGCGTACGGTGCGGAGATCGTGTTGACGGAAGGCTCGAAGGGCATGAAGGGCGCGATCGCGAAGGCGGAGGAGCTGGCGGCGTCGACGCCGAACGCATTTATCCCGTCGCAGTTCACGAACGAGGCGAATCCCGAAGCGCACGAGCAGACGACGGGGCCGGAGATTTGGGCGGACACGGACGGCGAGGTTGATGTGTTTGTGGCGGGCGTCGGAACGGGCGGCACGTTGACGGGCGTGGGGCATTATCTCAAGGGCAAGAAGCCGTCGGTGAAAGTGATCGCGGTTGAGCCGCAGACGTCGCCGGTGCTGTCGAAGGGGACGGCGGGGCCGCACAAGATTCAAGGGATCGGCGCGGGCTTTGTACCGAAGACGCTCGATGTTGAAGTATATGATGAGGTGTTGCCGATCTCGAATGAAGATGCGTTCAAGTATGGGCGGCAGTTCTCTCGCTCGGAAGGCGTGCTGATTGGGATATCGTCGGGCGCGGCGTTGGCGGCGGCGGTGCAGTTGGCGGGGCGAGCGGAGTATGCGGGCAAGACGATTGTGGTGTTGTTGCCCGACACGGGAGATCGGTACTTGTCGACGGAGCTGTTCGCATAATCGATTGAAGTAAGGGATCAAAAAAGGAGGCTCTTGATGGAGCCTCTATTTTTTGTCCAAAAAACCGTGAACGGTAGGCACCCTCGCGCGTCAAGTAGAGGAGCAACCTCTGAACAGATTGAAAATGCAAAGTTACAAAACCGTAAACGGTAGGAACCCTCGCGCGTCTACGAGGGCAATTACGCCCTCTGCCGATCCGCACAAGTTACAAAACCGTAAACGGTAGGAACCCTCGCGCGTCAACGACAAGAAGATCGCGAGAGAAATCATTCTCGCACAGTTACAAAACCGTAAACGGTAGGAACCCTCGCGCGTCATGACCAGACCATTAACATGGTGTGATCTTATATATATGGCAGTTACAAAACCGTAAACGGTAGGAACCCTCGCGCGTCCAAGATCAATTAAAGGAGAAGATTAAAATGTTGAAGAAGTTACAAAACCGTAAACGGTAGGAACCCTCGCGCGTCCTTTACAGTATCACGCAGTCGTAGAAACATTAAGACAGCGCGTTACAAAACCGTAAACGGTAGGAACCCTCGCGCGTCAGCACACTCGCCGGAGCCGCGAGCCGCACGGTTCAATCGGGGCTTTTCGGAAAACCTCCTCCGAATCTCGCTCTGAGCCCCTCTATTTCGTCTGTCACCATACCATTTTACTCCAAACATCACCACCAAATCCGCACCAAATCAACCTGTAAACCCTTCGGAAAACCTCAACGGTGTTTCGCCGATCTCCAACACTTAAATCGGTTTTCCAATCAGCCGATTATCCCGTTGACTTCGTTATTGTAAGTCATCACCGCCCCATTGTCAATCGGAAATCTCCAACGCAAAAGGGAGACCCCGTCGGGAGCCTCCCCATATCATCAATCATTCAAGCCGTCGGGAGCAAAATTATTTTCCCGCCAACTTCTTGTAGCCCGCGATCCGAGCCTCCGCGTCGCGCTGCGTCTTCTCAAAGAGAGCCTCCGCCGCCTCGGGGAAGTTCCTCTTCAACGACGAGTACCGCACCTCGCCCTGCAGGAACTCATTGAACTTCGAGAAGTCCGGCTCCTTGCTGTCGAGCACAAACGGATTCTTGCCCGCCTCGATCAACTGCGGATTGTATCTCCACGTCGCCCAGTAGCCGCACTGCACCGCCAGCTTGCCCTCGAGCTGCGAATTGCCCATGCCCTTCCTGATCCCATGGTTGATGCAGGGAGAGTAAGCAATGATCAGCGACGGTCCGGGATAAGCCTCCGCCTCCGTGATCGCCTTCAACAGCTGATTCTGATCCGCGCCCATCGACACCTGCGCCACGTAGATATATCCGTAGCTCACCGCCATCATGCCAAGGTCTTTCTTCTTGGTGCGCTTGCCCGTCGCCGCAAATTGAGCGATCGCCGCCGCGGGGGTCGCCTTCGACGCTTGACCGCCGGTGTTCGAATAAACTTCCGTGTCGAACACAAACACGTTGACGTCCTCGCCCGACGCCAGCACGTGATCCAAACCGCCGTAGCCGATATCGTACGACCAGCCGTCGCCGCCCCAAATCCATTGCGAACGCTTCACGAAGTAGTCCCGATTGTTATAAATCTTGTTGAGCAACGCATTGTCGCCGCGTTGAGCCTCGAGCGCCGCCGTCAACTTGTCGGCACGATCACGAGTGCCGTCGCCGACGTTCCGATTGTCCTTCCAATCGACCAGCGCCGCGCGGAGCTCATCACCGATCTCTCCCTCAAGCGCCTTCTCGACGTCGTCAGCCAGCGCCTCGCGCACCGCCTTCACGCCCAAGAACATGCCCAATCCAAATTCCGCATTGTCCTCGAACAACGAGTTGCCCCACGCGGGACCATGCCCCTTGACGTTGACCGTGTAAGGCATCGCAGGAGCCGACGCGCCCCAGATCGACGAGCAGCCCGTTGCGTTCGCTATCATCATTCTGTCGCCGAACAGTTGAGTCAACAGCTTCGCATACGGAGTTTCACCGCAGCCCGCGCACGCCCCGCTGAACTCGAACAACGGCTTCTCAAACTGCGAGCCGATCACCGTCGTCTTCTTCGTCGGATTGACCTTCGGCGCCACCTTCTTCGGGTCGACGCCATAATCAAAGAACTTCTGCGCCGCCTTCTGCTCGTCGCCCGACGTCACCATCGTCAGCGCCTGCTTCGGACACACCTGCGCGCAATTGCCGCAACCCAAACAATCATACGTCGACACGCAGATTGAAAGGTTGTACGCCCCGCGGGATATCTTCGACGGGATCGACTTCATGCCCTCGGGAGCCGCCGCCGTCTCCTCCGGCGTCATAAGGATCGGACGGATCGCCGCGTGCGGGCAAACGAACGAACACTGATTGCAACCGATGCACTTCGTCTGATCCCAAACGGGAACGTTGATCGCCGTGCCGCGCTTCTCGTAAGCACTGCCGCCCACGGGGAACGTCCCATCAGCCAAATCTTTGAACGTCGACACCGGCAGCCCGTCGCCTTCCTGCCGATTCATCACGTTCTGAACTTCAGTGATAAACTCGGGCGGGTCGACTTGCTTCAGATCGCGGTTCATGCTCGTGTCGTCGACGTCCCACGTGGAGGTGTCAACTTTGTGCAGAGCCTCGATGCCCTTGTCGATCGCGCCCCAATTCATGTCGACGATGTTTTGTCCCTTCTTGCCGTAGGACTTCACCACCGCATCTTTGAGATACTTGACCGCCTCATCGATCGGAATGATGTCGGCGAGCTTGAAGAACGCCGCCTGCATGACCATGTTGAATCGACCGCCGAGACCAAGATCGCTTGCAATCTGCACCGCGTTGACCGTGTACACGTTGATTTCGTTGTCGAGAATGTAGCGCTTCATCGCCGGCTTGAGCTTGCGACCGAGCTTCTCATCGCTCCAATTGGTGTTGAGCAGGAACGTGCCGCCCTTCTTGAGCCCCGCGATCAGATTGTAATGGTGCACGTAACTCTTTTGAGAGCACGACACGAAATCGGGCTTGGTGATCAGGTACGGCGAACCGATCGGATCCTTGCCGAATCTCAAATGGCTCATCGTGATGCCGCCCGACTTCTTCGAATCATAAGCGAAATACGCTTGAGCATAGAGATCGGTGTTGTCGCCGATGATCTTGATTGCAGATTTGTTGGCGCCAACCGTGCCGTCGGAGCCCAAGCCCCAGAACTTGCACGCGGTGGTTCCCTCGGGAGTGAGGTCAACGTCGTGATGCTCGTTCGCAAGAGATTTATTCGTCACATCATCGTTGATGCCGATCGTAAATCCGTTGAGCGGCTCGTCCTTGGTGAGCTCGTGGTAGACCGCCAGAATCTGATCGGGCGTGGTGTCCTTGCCGCCCAAGCCGTAGCGTCCGCCCACGATGATCGGTTTGCTCTCGACCGTCGAATCGTAATACGCCGCGCGGACGTCGAGATAAAGCGGATCGCCGAGCGCGCCGCTCTCCTTCGTCCGATCGAGCACCGCGATCTTTTTGACCGTCGACGGGATCACTTTGAAGAAGTGCTTCAACGAGAACGGACGGTAAAGGTGCACGCTGACGACGCCGACCTTCTCGCCCTGCTTGTTGAGATATTCCGCCGCCTCGACCGCCGTTTCGCAGACGGAGCCCATCGCGATGATGATCCGATCGGCATCGGGCGCGCCGTGGTAGTCGAACAGATGATGCTCGCGACCGGTGATCTTGGTGATGTCCGCCATCGCGCTTTCAACGATGTCGGGCAGTTGATCGTAATATTGATTGATCGTCTCGCGCACTTGGAAATAAACGTCGGGATTGGTAGCCGTGCCGCGAATGACGGGGTGATCGGGATTGAGCGCGCGACGACGGAACGCATCAACAGCATCGAAGTCGAGCACGGAGGCAAGCTCGTCATAATCAATGACCTCGATCTTCTGAATCTCGTGGGAGGTTCTGAAGCCGTCGAAGAAATTGATGAACGGCAGACGCCCTTTGATCGCCGCAAGATGAGCCACCGCCGACAAATCCATGACCTCTTGAACACTCGCCTCGGCAAGCATCGCGCAACCCGTCTGACGAGCCGCCATCACGTCCTGGTGATCGCCGAAGATGTTGAGCGTCGAAGTTGCCAGCGCTCGAGCACTGACATGAAACACGCCCGGCAGCATCTCGCCCGCGATCTTGTAAAGGTTGGGGATCATCAACAAGAAACCCTGCGACGCGGTATAAGTGGTGGTGAGAGCTCCGGCTTGCAATGAGCCGTGAACGGTTCCGGCGGCGCCGCCTTCGGACTGCAGTTCGATTAGTCGAACCTTCTGCCCGAAAATATTTTTGACGCCGCGAGCCGCCATCTCGTCAACGTGTTCCGCCATTGGCGACGACGGAGTAATCGGATAGATCGCTGCCACCTCGGTGAACGCGTAGCTGACGTGAGCAGCGGCCTGGTTGCCGTCCATGGTCTTCATTTTTTTACTCATAAACTCTCGTAATTCTCCTCTCGATTGGAAAAAACTTCGATGATATTATACCAGCCCGTTCAATCCATTGCAAACGAAAAAAATGCCGCCGTTGTCGGCGACACTCTCTATCTCTATGGCAATGGTTATGATCAAAATCAAAATTCATTTCCGCTTGCGCTCGTCCTCCTCGACGTCGTCTTTCCAACTGTCTTCGACCGCTCCGCTCTCGCGCATCGAGGTCACCGCGTCCGAAAATGCGCTGTACATCATATCGCTCCCCGCGCTGTCCTTCTTGTAATTCGCTGCGCGTCGACGGTCGATGCCCATCCGTTCAGCCACCGCCGCCGAATCGATGTCGGCGCCCAAGAACAAGAACTCCCAGCCCTGCTCCTTCTGCGCCTCGATCAATTTTTTGACGTCCTCATAACTGAACTCCCGACTGTCATTCTCCATGCCGTCGGTCGTGATGCAGAAGATCGTTTTGGTCGGACGCTCCTCGTCGCGCGCGTACTTGTGGATCGTCTTGATGTGATTGATCGTCTGACCTACCGCGTCGAGCAACGCCGTCGAACCGCGCACCCAATACTCCTTGGGCGTGATCGGTTTGACATTTTCGATTGGCACTCGATCGTGCAACGTCTCAATCTCGTCGTCAAACAGAATCGTCGTGAGCAATGCCTTGCCCGCCGCCGCCTTCTGCTTCTCGAGCATCGAATTGAATCCGCCGATCGTGTCGTCCTCCATGCCGCCCATCGACCCGCTCCTGTCGAGAATAAACACTACCTCCGTCAAGTTGTCCCTGACGATCGTCATGTTATCATCAACCGCGCCCGCTGTTGTCACCTGCGGGGCGACATTTTTAAATTTCTCGCCGAACGCATTTTCGTAGCCGACGACAAAGCATCTCGTCATGAACTCGCGCTCGTCTGCGTTCGCTATCTGATCGATCGCCTGCTTGCTCCTCGACGAGTTGTAAGCCGTATCGCCGTCCGTGAAGAACGTTTGAGCAGTCGAACGCGCGGCGTCGGGCGGCAAATTCTCTCCGATCGGGAAGATGAATTGCGTCCAACTCCGCGCGGATTGCTTATCCTTCTTGATCTCGATCGAAAATTTATCGAGGAAGTAATCCACGCCCTTGAACCGCCCGATGTAAACGTAATTCTTATCGACGGGCTCGGGGACGGCGGCGGTGTTCTCGACGGACTTCTCGGGCTTGACCGGCAGATCGTACGCCGCCAGCGCATGCACGCAAAAAAATGCGGCGAGCATCAAGCCCACCGTGATCGTGCCAAACCATTTCGTAATCATTTTCGAGCGCCTCTTTTCTTCTTGATGAGCAACTGAGGATTTTCGAAGCGATTGCCCAAGACCTTGACGGCTTTATCGACGAGATTGCCCAAAAGGCGCGGTGACTTTTCGTTGCCGCATCTCACCACGAACGCACCTTTGAAGTTCTCGACCACGCCGAGTTTGGATTGCTCTCCGAACGAGATGATATCATCTTCGTAAATCTCCACGTTATCCCTGTCGAAGTAGCCGGTGAACTGTCCGATGGTCTTCGAATCGACGCGATAACCTTCGTAGCCGTTCTCGTAGACGAAGATATGTGCCTGGGGTCCGGGGTCGCCGTAGGTGCCGCGCTTCAAGTAGAATCCGTAAATCCAAACTTGTTTCGTCTCGCCGGTGAAGATTTGAAATGTCTTTAGCCCGCGAAACTTTATTTCCCTTTCAGCCATTTTAATTCACGCCCTCCAATGTTGATTACTGATGATCAATGACGATCGATAAAATATTTTAGTGCTGAGAGATAGAAATAATTTGCATTCACAGCCGCAAAGCATATCGCAATTGGGGGCGCAAGTCAATAAGAAAATATTTTTCGGAGGGCGTTCTCTTTGTTATTTCTTCCGGCGGTGCCTCAATGTTGTCGACGTTGTGAGCGGATTGTTGGTCGAGCGATTGAGCAGATCATTATCGACCAACGCCGACGTGTCGACCGAAATATCTTTGGTCTCGACAATCTGATCGAGCGGATCATCGATCGGATCGGTGATCGGATCATCGACGAACCAATAATCTTCCGCAGGCAACTGCTGATTGATTGATGTCGCCGCGTTCGCCGCCGCCTTCGCAAGCGTGGCATTGTTCTTATCGAATTTGTAGACGGTGGTCGTGCCGTTGACGTCGATGGCGATGTATTTGTCGACGACGTCATTGAGCGTGAGCGAGCCCGAGCCGATCTTGAGCGCGACGTTCTTGCCGCTGACGCTCGAGCTCTTGATCGTGCCGCTGATGCTGATCACGTCGTCCTGATCGTAACTGTAATTGTAGACTTGATCGGCGCCTCCTCCAACAGAATAGGCGAAGGTATCGGCTCCCGCGCCGCCGTAAAGTTTATCGCCGCCCGCTCCGCCGTCGAGATACGATCCGAGTGAGCTTGCCGTCAACACATTCGCTTGCGCGTTGCCGATTATACTCACCACATTGGTATCGGACGAGGCATCGACCTCCTTGAACGTTGAGCCGTAATCGGCGAGATCGATCGTTCCTTCGAACGGCGCCTTTACCGTCAACTTCGTCTTCTTGCTGTCGGCGGTGACACCGTCGGGCAACGGCTCGTTGTACGTCGCCAGCGTCTCACCGTCGCCGTCAACCACCGTGATCCTTCCCGTCGGAGCGTTGAACGTGATCGAGCCCTTATTCTTGCCGCTCCCGACCGTCAACACGATGCTTTTATTGCCGTCCTTGAAATCCGAGCGGCTGACCGAGTCGACCCCGAACAGCTGAATCACATCGCCTTGACCGCCGTTGAAATTATAAATTTGATCGGCGCCGCCCCCGAGCGAATATGAGAAGGTATCTGCGCCCGCTCCGCCGTAAAGTTTATCGGCTCCAATCCCGCCGTCGAGGTACGAGCCGAGCGAGCTTGCCGTCAACACATTAGCTTGCGCATTGCCTACGATGTTGACCGCGCCCGTCGCCGACGACGCATTGACTTCTTTATACGTCGACGCATAATTGCCGAGATCGAGCGTCCCTTCGAACGGCGCCTTTACCGTCAACTTCGTCTTCTTGCTGTCGGCAGTGATCCCATCGGGCAACGGCTCATTGTATGTCGCCAGCGTCTCACCGTCGCCGTCAACCACGGTGATCAATCCCGTCGGAGCGTTGAATGTGATCGTCCCTTTGTTCTTGCCGCTCCCGACCGTCAACACGATACTTTTATTGCCGTCCTTGAAATCCGATCGGCTGACCGAATCGACGCCGAACAGCTGAACGATATCGCCTTGATTGCCGTCGAAGTTGAAAATCTGATCGTTGCCTGTCCCAACGATGTAAGCAAAAGTATCGGCGCCCGAACCACCGTAAAGTTTATCGGCGCCCGTGTCACCGTAGAGGTACGAGCCCACCGAACTCGCCTTCAGCACATTTGCCTGCGTGTTGCCGAGTATGCTCAACACATTGGTATCGGACGACGCGTCAACCTCTTTATACGTCGATGCATAATCGGTGTAGAGATCGATCGTCCCGCTGAACGGCGCCTTTACCGTCAGCTTCGTCTTCTTGCTGTCGGCGGTGATCCCGTCGGGCAGCGGCTCATTGTACGTCGTGAGCGTGTTGCCCTCCTCGTCGACTATCGTAATTATATTTTTGGGCTCGACGAATGTGATCGTCCCTTTGGTCTTGCCGCTCCCGATCGTCAACACGATGTTCTTACTGCTGTCTTTGAAATCCGCTTTGGAGATCGAATCGACCCCGAACAGCTGAACGACGTCGCCCTGCGACCCGTCGAAGTTATAAATCTGATCGTTGCCTCCCCCGACGGAGTAAGCGAAGACGTCATTGCCCGAGCCTCCGTAAAGTTTATCGGCACCGAGATCGCCGTAGAGGAACGAACCTCCCGAGCCTGCCTTCAACACATTCGCTTGCGCGTTGCCGAGTATGCCAACCACATTGGTATCGGACGACGCGTCAACCTCCTTGAACGTTGATGCATAATCGTTTGCGAGATCGATCGTCCCGCTGAACGGCGCCTTTACCGTCAACTTCGTCTTCTTGCTGTCGGCGGTGATCCCGTCGGGCAACGGCTCATTGTACGTCGTGAGCGTGTTGCCTTCCTCGTCGACTATCGTAATTATATTTTTGGGCTCGACAAATGTGATCGTCCCTTTGTTCTTGCCGCTCCCGACCGTCAACACCACATTCTTGCCGCTGTCTTTGAAGTCCGCCTTGGTGATCGAATCGACGCCGAATATCTGAACGATATCGCCCTGATTGCCATCGTAATTGAATATCTGATCGGCGCCGCCCCCGAGCGAATATGAGAAGGTATCTGCGCCCTCGCCGCCGTAGAGTTTATCGGCGCCCGCTCCTCCGTCCATCGAACTGCCTTCGGAACCTGCGCGGAGGACATTGGCATTATTATTGCCGATCAGCACGACGAATTGATCGTCGGTTGCCGCGTCGAGCGTGACCAACTTCGAATTGAAATTGCTTGCGTCGACCACGCCGATAAAATCGCTGATGATCAACTTGGTCTGCTTGCTGTCGGAGTATGCAACGCCATCGGTGCTCTCGTCGGCGACGGGCGGATTGTCGGGATCGTAAATCTCGACGTAATCCTTTTCGAAGATTGCCGATTGCTTTGCGAGATATCGAAGGAAGATGTAACCCGCCGCGTAGATCGAGCTCTTGCTGCTCTTGGTATCGCTGACGTTGAGATTGCTGTTGAGCTTCGACGAGTTACTTGCCAACGTGATGATATCGCTGTATCGAGTATCGTCGATGCCATGCGTGAGCTCCGCCATGCCCTCGACGATGAAGTTGGGCAGCTTGCTGAAGTTGGTAATGTTGGCAGCCATCACCGCGTGCGTAAACTCATGCGCCAACGTCCGATCGAGGTAACCCGCCGATGAATTGGAACTCTCGCCGTTGACGTCATCTGCCTTGATCGAGCTGTAGTAATTCATATTGACCCGAAGGATCAGACTTGCAGTCTTGCCGCTCTTGGAATCATATGCGAACTGAACGAGCGCGAGATAATTTTCTTTGCTGTTGACGAACTCGACGTTGATATTTTTTACGGTGGCGGAGCTCGCCGAGGTGAAACCGAAATTATCACCGTAGGACTCGGCGACGAGGTCTAGCCCTTCTTCAGCCCACCACGTGTAGAGAGAATTGACGATGGTTTTTTGATCGGTCGTGAGATTGTTGGGAATGTTGAAGGTCAAACCGTTCGTGGTGAACGACGTGCCGCTTAAAGTTTTTTGCGAGCCCGTCTCGGGCACGACTGATTTTGCGGTCTTGGTATTATAGTTGGCAGCATCCCAACCGGTGATCGCTCCCGTGTCGGTATCTTCGAGCTCGATGCCGCAGTACTGACGGAGGAAAGTATTATAGTCGTCGGCGCTCTTGCAATCGGCAACGCATTGAGCGATCGCCTCCTTGATCGTTGAGAACTTCGACGAGCACGCGGCGACGGCAGCATCGAGCGCCTTCGAACCGGTGAGCGTGGTGGTGTCGAGCGTCGCCATGAAAGTTTGGATCACGTCTTGGGGTGTATAGGTATAAGAGCCGCCATATTGTTTGTAATAAGCGCCGCTTTCATCGACGACATTCAGATATCTGCCCTTGGCGTTCTTAATGCGAACGTAGAAATCTCCGTTGACCGTGAGAACAACATCGTCTCCTCTGATAACGGAGCCGGTGACGGTTGCGCCGACGAGTTTGAGTGTATCTTCGCCGCCGAAACCGCTGAAGACGGTTTCATCTGATGAGGCGGCAGCATTTGAACCGGTCGAGAGATTTTTGAGTTCGACGCTGACGAGATTACTTGCCATCGGACAACACTCCTTTCAACAGATGCCGATTGGATAGTAATTTATTGTATCGATTGAACCAACTCTAAGTCAAGCGTTGGATCAAAAATAAAAAGGGCGGGCGCCCCATGCAAAGGACGCTCGCCCTGCCGTTGATCGCAATTCGCCGACGGAAATTATTTTTTGGATTGGTGCCGAGCACCGGAGTTTGCCACCAACGCGTGATCGAATTTCTTATTGAGCTCATTGAAGTCGAGAGTATCAACCGCAAAGTCGATCGGCTCCGCCGCCGTTATGATCTCCCCGAGCTCGTTCGACTGAGCCGCGTCATCAACCGTCTCCTCGAACCAATACGTTCCCGAGCCCGGCGCTTGAGCCAACATCTCATTGGTGTCGGCATCGGTATCGGTATCCGTATCCGCGTCGGCATCACCGTCGTCAACGCCGCCGTCGACTATCGCATACTTCGAATCAATGCTCGCGCTGAGCGCAACATTCTTCATTTTGGTATCGACGAATTGATAAGTGTGAACCTCATCGTCGCCGATCTGAATTGAAATCGTCGTCGACGTGTCGAGCTCGGCGTACTTGTTTTTCTTTTCGGTCTCCTTGCCGTTGATGGTCAAACTGCCGTTCTTATCGGTGTAAGTCAATACCAGCGTCTTGCCGTTATAAGTTGCGACGAGCCCGCCCGCTTTCTTCGGCTCATCGACTTTGATCACGTCCATTGCCGCGTCGAAGTTGTAGACTATATCTTTACTGCCGTCGTTGTTGTAGACGAAAGTATCAGAGCTCGCACCGCCGTAGAGCTTATCGCCGCCTTTGCCTCCGTTGAGAGTGCTGCCGCCCTTACTCGCGTAGAGCAAATTGTTCGCGTCGTTGCCGACGAGCTCAACCGCGCCTCCGTAGAGCGACGCGTTGATGGTCGTGAGCTTAACCGAGTAAGCGTTCTTCACCGAAGCATCGACGGTGTAATCGTCGGTTCCGCCTTCAATTGTGCTGTTGAACGTCAGCGTGGTCTTGCCGACATTGTAATCGAGACCTTCGGGCAAATTTTGATCGTAGCTCAACACCGCGTCGCCCTTGACGATATTGCCGTCGGCATCGAGCGAACCTTTATAAACGTTGAGCTGTCCCGTCGGATTCTTGAGCACGAGCTTGGTGCCGTCGAATATCAAATTGATGTCCTTGCCGTTGTCGGCGAACTGCTGTTTATCGGCGGTATTGATGGTGTCTTTGCTGTAGCCGAGCAGAATGATCTCGTCGCCCTGCGAACCGTCGAGGCTGTAAATTTCATCGCCGCTCCCCGTCTTGACCGAATAGACGAAGGTATCTGAGCCCGAATTGCCGTAGAGTTTATCTTTACCGGTGCCGCCCTCGAGCGTCGAGTCCGCAGAACCCGCGCGGAGTATATTGGCTTTACCGTCGGCGGCGATCAGATGCAAGCCGGTCGACGAGTAACGAGATGCATCGATCTCCTTGAGGTTGATGCCGTAATCGCTCAACTTGAACGTATCGACGCCGTCGAGCTCCGCCGCACTCCCGATTGTCATTGCCGTCTTGCCGCTGTTATAGATCATGTTCGTCGAGTCGGGCAAATTTTTGCCGTAGTCGAGCAACGTGATCGCATTGCCGTCCGCGTCCTCGCCGATGATCTTGAGCTCGCCCGTCACGTTTTTGATCGTGAGCTTGCCCTTGGTCGTGCCGGAGGAGAGCGTCAAGGTGATGTCCTTGCCGCTGTCCTTGAACACGCTCTTATCCGACGTGTTGATGGCTTTGGTGTAGCCGCCGATTGAGATGATATCTTTCGTGCCGTCGAAGAAATTGATCTCGTCATTGCCGTCGCCGAGGGTGTAGACGAAGGTTGTGCTCGCCGTCGTTGCCGAGTTGCCGAAAATCTTATCGTTGCCGGCTCCTCCGTCGACAGTGCCGCCGTACGCTCCGAGCGACACGGCATTGGCGTTGGCGTTGCCGACGACATAAGTCGGGACGGTTGCCTTCGTCGAGTCGATCGTTTTGATCTGCGAATTGATGTTGGACACGTCGATATTATTGTCCGCCTCAAGTGTGGACGTGAGCACCAGCGTGGTGTAATCGGTTTTATCCTTCTTGGTTCCGAACCTTGCGCCGTCGGGCATCACGCCGTAGGTGAAGCTGTCGGTGATATCTTCGAGAGCGGTATCGCTACTGCCGAGGTAGAACTTGACGGGCGTGGAATCCGACGCCTTATTGATCGTCAGTTGAGATTTGGAATCGCCTTTGAACTTAACGGTCAGCGCACCGCTTTTGTCGGTGATGGTGAGGTCGGCTTTCGACAATCCCGTGCCGCTGGTGATATAGATCGCATCGTGCTCCTGGTAATTGCCGAGAGAATATTTGGCGTCGCCGCCGATGACATCCGAACCGCCGCCAATGCCTTTGACCAAACGATAGACAAAGGTATCGGAACCCGAACTGCCGTAAAGTTTATCGGCGGTTGCCTTTTTATTGGCGGCATCGTAACCGCCCTCGAGCGTGCCGCCTCCGATTGCGGACTTGAGCGCATCAGCCTTGGCGTTGCCGACGAGATTGACCGTGCCGACAAACGCCGACGCATCGATCTCCTTGATATTTGCCGAATAACCTTGACCGTCCAGATCGATTGAGATAAGTGCAGCCTGAGCCTCCGCCGAATCACTGACGCTTGCGCCGAGCGTGACCGCCGTCCTGTTTTTGTTATATCCGGTGTAATCGGGCAGTTCGACGCCGTAACTGAGCAGTGCATCATCGCTGCCTTCTTTATAAACGTTCACTTTGCTGAGCGGGCTGTTGATGGTGAGAGTATTTTTCTTATTGTTGCTGTCGGTGAAGGTGAGGACAAAACTGCTGCCCTTATCCTCGTACTTGACTTTGCTGCCCGAACCGGTGATGGTGTTGATGGAAGAGTCGAGTCCCTGCAGGACGATCTTATCCGTCCTGCCGTCGTAATTATTGATCTGATCATTGCCGCCGCCGACGGAGTACACAAACACATCAGCGCCGGCGCCGCCGTAGAACACATCATTGAACGACTTGCCGTTGACGTAATCATATCCGCCGGTGACCGTGCCGCCGCCCGAACCGAGAGAAATCGTTGTCGCCTGCACATTGCCCGCAAGGTAGGTCGGAACGGTCGCCTTCGTTGCGTCGATGATCTTGATCTGCGAATTGATAGCCGCCGCATCGACGATCGTATCTTCTTCCACATCGGCGCCCACCGATATCGCGGTATAAGTTGTCGTGTCGAGCTTGACGCCGTCTATTGAAGCGCCGTGGCTGATCGTGGTGATCACGCTATCGTCTTCGGGAGAACGGAACTCGATCGTGACGGGGGTGGTTGCAGATTTCTTATTGACCGTGAGCTTGGACGATTTACTGTCCTTGAACGTGATGGTCAATGCACTCTTGGCATCTTTGAATCCGAGAGAATGAGCGGCATCGTCCGCCGAGAGGGTCGACAGCACAACGATTTTATCCTGCTCCTCGTAGAGCGAATTGGTGTCTTTTGTATTGCCGATCACGTCAGCGCCGCCGCCGAGCGAGTACTCATACACATCGACGCCCTTGCCGCCGTAGAGTTTATCGGCTCCCGTCCCTCCGAGCACGGTCCCGCCGTTGGCGCTCAGGCTGATGGTCGTCGCCTTGGTGGGATTGCCGACGATCGATATCGCCTGCTCGGCTTTCGTCGCGTCGATGACCGTGACTGCATCTCCGTAAGTCGCCGGCGTCAAACTCGTTCCGGTGTAGTTGGCTGTGACGGTGACCGCCGTCCTGCCGCTGTTGTAAGTGAGCGCGCTCGGCGTCTCGATGAGCTCCTCATCGGAAACGAAGCCGCTGTCTGACGTTTGAGGTGAGCTGCTGCTCGTGAACGATGCAAATTTATTCGCCATGTAGCGCAAGAGAATGTAGCCGCCCGCGTACGACGGAGCGTTGATGCCGCTCACCGAAACCGTTTCGGTATCCGTTGCAAGGGACTTGAGCAGTTTCGAAGGATCGGCGGCGAGCTTACTGATATCATTGCCGCGCTCGTCGTCGATGCCGTGCGTGAGCTCCGCCATGCCCTCTTTAATATACGACGGCAGATCGTTGAAATTGGCGATGGTTGCCGCCATGATCGCGTGGGTCATTTCGTGTGCGAGAGTCCTGTCGAGGTAACCTGCGCTTGCGTTCGCGCTCTTGCCGTTGACGTTATCGAGATCAACACTCTTGTAGTAGCTCATGTTGATCCGAAGCTCGAGCGCAGAGACCACGCCGTTGGTTGCGGTATTCTGCACCGCCGCGAGCGCGCCGCCGCTCTTGTTGATGAAACTGACGGTGATTGTCTTCACGTCGGCGTTGTCGAAACTGAAATCGCTGCCGTAAGATTCTTCGATGAGCTCGAGCGACTGCTCCGCCCACCAGGTATGAAGTCCCTGCCAAATTCCCTGCTGGACGGCGGTGAGTTTGCTGAACTCCTTCTCGAGCACAAACGTCAAGTCCTTGGCGGTGAAGCTGTCTTCGGTGAAGGTGGTGTCGATCGAAGCGGGGCTGTCCTCGGGCACGACGGAGATGGCGGTTTTGGATTTTGCACTGTTTGCCGCGTCCCAACCCGTGATCGCTCCCGTGTCCGCATTGCCGAGCACGATCCCGCAATCCTCTCTGAGGAAAGTATCTGCGCCATGCAAACTGCAATCGCTGACGGCGGCGTTGATGAGAGCGTTCATCGTTGTATAAGTGCCGTCGCTGACCTCATTGATTGCCTCATCGAGCGCATTGCCGTCATGGAGCAAATCCATGAAGCTCTCGATGACATCTTGCGGGGCGGTGGTGTACTTTCCGCCGTAATAAGCATAAGAAGTTGTGGTGCCGTCGGTGGTGATGCCGAGCGTCCGACCCTTGGCGTTCTTGACGACGACCGTGCCGTTGGAGCCGGTGAGCTGAACGTCGTCGGTGCCATCGATGACCGACGAGCCGGTGACATTCATTTGAATCGTATCTTCGGAGCCGTAGTTATAGATGGTGCCGGACGCGGAGGTGGCGACGAAGAGGTCACGCACATCTTTCGAGCCCGAGACGGTTGCTCCGTTTAGATTATGTGTGGTGGTTTTGGGCGTGCTTGCCATGAAGATCAGTCCTTTCGAAAAAACTTCCCTATAAACGATAGAGCACACGAAATAAATTGATATACATTTTATATCGACCAAAATAGCGGCGTCAATAAAAAAATTTTTTCGTCGGCAAAAAAAATAAGCCCCGGATTTTATTCCGAGGCTTTTTGAGCGGATCGCCGCCGACGTTTCATTCATCGGGGCAATCGATCGTATATTGTTATCTGTTCGAGTGATTCATTGACGTGTGAGCGTCGACCGCCGACGTCGGATCACTTGCGTGCTTTGTGGCGAGCCTTGGTGGAGAGTGCGCTTATGGTTCTGTCGTTCGTCGCAACCCCCATGAGCTCGTCGCTTGCATCGAAGAGGTTGAGGTTCTCTGCCACGCCGCTGTCGTTGGTATCGAGGATCGATTCGAGATCGCTCGAGAACGATGCGCTGTTATCGTAGTTGATCAGATCGTCGATGTCGGAAGGCATCATCGGAGTGGTCGTCTGATCAGCTGCCACGCTTTCGGCAATCTTGTAGCCGCTATTACCGTCTTTGTTCAAGATGTAGGTCTTGTCGTCCGCGTCGCCGTCGAATTTGATGATGAACGTATCGACAGTGTCACCGGTTACGCTGGCCGCCAAATTGAAGCGAAGATCGCCTGTATCCTTCTCCGTACCGAAGAACGTGACCGAGAATTTACTGGTCTTCGAATCGAAATTAATCACATCGATCTTGTCAGGCACGAAGTCATAGTTGGTGTCGAGCGACTTGCTACCGGACGTGAGCGTGAAGTTTGAGGTATCGCTGCCGTTACCGACGTACATGATGCTCTTGCCGTCGGCGGTCATTCTCGCCCACGTGCTGGTTTCGTCGACCAACTCAAAGCCGTTGTTCGCATTGCCGTCGACTTCCTTGAGCTTGTACGTGAGGTTGCCGACTGCGACTTCCTTGCCTTCGGCGATCGCGCCGTTGTCTGCGAACTTCTTGACGTGGAAGTTCGTGCTGGTCAATGCCGATACCACGAAACCTTCCGTGGGCTTGCTGCCCGCCGTGAGTTCGAGCGAGTTGGTGTCTCCCTCAACGCCCGCGATCGACGGATAGGAATCACTTGCCGGTTTGAAGACGTTCTGATCATCGTTGCTGAGTATGAAGCCGATATTTCTGCCGGCAATCTGATTCTCGCCCTGGACAAATGCATAGTACTTGGTTTCGCCGCTGGTGTAACTCGTCCAGCCGTTGAAGGTGAGCTCAAGCCCGTTCTCGGTATTGCCGTCAGCGTTGTAGAGGTAGTAAGTCGTCGGGGTGTTGCCGGACGTCTTGATCGTATCACCCTCATTGAAATTACCGATGAAGTGCGGGCTGTTGAAGACCAACGCTCCTTCGGCACTGAGCGTGACCGTATCGCTGAAGCGTCCCGAGTAGAGGGTGACGTTTTCGGCGCTGTAATCGGTGCTGCCGCTGAACGTGATATAGCGCGTATCGGTGTCGACGGTGATACCGGAGGGAACCGAGAGACCTGCGTCACGGCCGTCGTAGCCGTCCTGACCCTCGAGAATTGTGATGCTGAAGGCGAGCGGCGACGTGGTCGTGTAGTCTGCTTCGGTGATGCCGGTGCCGCTGGTGAAGTAATCCCAACCTGCCTCGGTGCGCTTCCAGATGCCTGTGCTCGAATCGGTATCCTTCAGATAGAATTCCTTGCCGTTGTTCGCGTTGTGATCGGAATTGACGACGTAGTAAGTGGTATCGGTGTTGGGATTATCGCCCGTGCCGTACGATCTGAGGGTGAACTCGGAGACATTGTTGGCGGAGCTGAGCGAGACGTGCAGATACTCATTGAAGGACGTATCGGTGCTGAAGATGATGCCGTCGGCAACCTTAGCGCTCGTGGAGACATTGATGAGCCAGTTGTCATCGTCGAGTGCGGAAACGCTGATGCCGTCGGGTTTGCCTTCGTTTTCTGCCGACGCAGGCATAATGAGGTTGGCAGTGGTATTACCGGAATCGAGGGTGAATGAGATGTCGGCATCGTTTTTGCCATCGAACGTCCAACCGCTCTCGGTGCGGTGCCAATTATCATCATTCTTGAGCAGCTCGAGGAACTCACCGGTACCGAGTTTGCCGTTGTTGGTCGTCAAGTTGTTGATGTTGGCGAGGTAGTATTTGGTTTCGGTGTCCTCACCGATGGTGAACATCTTCGATGCATCGGTGGTATAAACGACGTCGGTATTGCTGTCGGCGAGCCCTTTGATGTGGATGCCGTTGATACCGGTCGGCGCGACGTTGAACTTAAGCTGATCCGATGTGGTGGTAAGCTCTGTGATACCGGTGTCGGTGGCGCTGAAGGTGATCCAGTAGCTTTCAACCAAGGAAGTTCTTGAGCCGGTTGTGTCGGTAGCGACCGTTACGCCGACGGGCAATCCGTCTGCGCCTGCCTTGAGACCCTTACCATCGGTCGCAGGCCCGACATCGAACGACAGATCATTGACGGAACTCGTGTAAGTCCAAGTGCGTGCGCCGGTTACACTGTCGGTGCTGAGCGCCCAACCCTTATCGTTGGTGATGAGGAGCTCATAGCCGGTGGAAGTATCGCCGTCGAGCTCGGCAAGGGTATAGGTAGTCGTGCCGGAAGTGAAGGAGGCGCCGTTCCAATCGCTGTCTTCGGAGACTGTGCCGACGAGGCTGACATGCAAACCTGCGGACGAGCCCGGGGTGAAGGAAACGAAGTTGAGCAGGCTTGCGCTATCGACAGACGCGACATC
The DNA here is from genome assembly GCA_017477125.1 of Selenomonadaceae bacterium. Classification (GTDB taxonomy): domain Bacteria; phylum Bacillota; class Negativicutes; order Selenomonadales; family Selenomonadaceae; genus Quinella. Next base: position 9,720 of record JAFUXN010000038.1, on the reverse strand, counting down.
GATGACGAGCGTATTGGAAACTTCGCCGTCGCTCGAGCCTGCGACAACCGTTACTCCTTCGGGAGCGCCGAGTGCATCAGCGGCGAGCGTGGTTCCGAGGGTGAAGCTGACCGTATCGGTGGTGTAAGTCCAACCGTCGGCGGTACGCGTCCACTGATCGTTGGATCTGATCAACTCGTAACCGTTGGAGGAATCGCCATCGAGCTCGGCAAGGTAGACCTCGCTTGAGAGATCGCCGGCGCCGAGATTGAATTTGGTCGTGCCGGAATCGAAACCGATGATGTGAATGCCGGTGGCACCGATGCCGGTATTGGAGCTGAGCGTGATATGGCTGAACAGCGTCGTGGACGTCGTCTTGCCTTCTGCCTGCTTGATATTGAGCGCATCGGCGTTGAAGTCGAGTACCAAGCTGCCGAATCCGGAGGCGTCGGAGTTGATCGTTATACCGATCGGAGCGCCGTTTGCATCAGCCGACGCGATGCCCGTCTTGGAACCTCTTGCGCCGAAGGTGCCGCTAAGTCCCACTTCGCTGTCGAGCACCATGGAGAATGTTACGGCGCTTGCGCCCTCACCAAAGGTCTTGTTGTAAATCCAAGTGCCCGCCGTGTAGGACTTATCATCTCCGCCCGCAACGTTGGCGAGTGTGATCTCGCTGTCGTAGTATCTCCAGTTCTCGTTGTAGGCGAGCAGTTCCTTGGTGTCGGAGTTGGCGTCCATGTTAGCGAAGCGATAGACGCGGGGCACTGCCTCAACATCATCGCCCTCACCCTCGGTGGTGCCGTCGTAGACGCTGACAGTCGTGTTGGAATCGACGCCGATGAAGTGAATGCTTGTGCCGCTGCCGACATTCGTGGTCGTAACGGTGAGGTATTCCTCGACATTAAGTGTTGCAGTCTCGGAGCTTTCCTGATTGATGCTGATGGTGGTGTCGGTAACGTTGGTGCCGGTCGCGACGCTCAAGTTGAACGTTCTGCCGTCCGCCGTTGCCAAGAGGTTGGCATCGGAACTTGTATTCAACGTTACGTTGGCGTCGGCGTAAGTCCAAGCGCGCTTCCAAGAGGTATCTTCGTTGGCGGTAAGCGACCAGACATCGGTATCGCTGACCTTGAGGAGTTCGAAACCTGCTGCGTTATTACCGTTGAGTTCCTTGACCCTGTAGTAGGCAACGTTCGCGCCCTTGTTATTGCTGACCGCGACGGTGTCATCATCCGCAAAGCCGACGAAGTGAACGCCGGTGCTCGTCTGGAACAATGCGGCTGCTGCGGTTGCGTCGCTGAAGATGAGCTGCGAAGAACTGACGATTGAGCTGTCGGCATAGATCGTCGCATCGCTTGCGGCTTCGCCGATGGATACGTAGATGCCGCCCGGGACGCCCGCCGCAACGGTATCATCGTCGGTCTCGCCTTTGACATCAACCGCCAACAGGCTTGCCTCTTCGCTGACGCTGAACGTGAGCCCTGCTTCGTTCTCGCCGACTTTTGTATCGGAAGAGAACGTCCAGGAGCCGAGCGCATACGCGGGGAGCGTTGCATTCGATTTTTCACCGTTGTTGAACGTCCAGCCTGCAACGGTGGTGAGGAGCTCATAACCGTTGGACGCATCGCGATCGAGATTGGCGAGCTGCTTGGGAGCGGCGTCGCCGACTTGAATCGTGGAACCTGCTCCGAACGCGACCGAAGAGTTCTTGCTCGTGCCGAGAATGTGCATGCCCGATGCATTGATCGAGACATCGCCCGCAAGGGTAATCTGCTCGGACGTGAGCATAACTTTTTGTGTGCTGTTCTTGTGATTGTCTGCGGTGTTGCTCGAAACCGTTCCAAAGGTCTCGTCGATGGTGATCTGATCGCCCGAAACACTGACACCCATGGGCGCGCCGTTCGCGTCGGCAAAGACCAAAAGCCCGGCTTTATCGGTGAGCGTGAGCGTGATGTCCGAACTGCGACTTGCAAAGTTATAGGCGTCATCATCGTTGGGATCCTCGGGATCGGGATAATGCACCCAACCGTCGGCAGTACGTTTCCAGTTGGTATTCACCGGCAGGAGCTCATAAGCGTCGGTGCTGCTGTCGAGATCGGCGAGGTAATATTCGCCGGCGCCGATGGTGAATGCGGTCGTTTCGGAATCGAATCCGACAATGCGAGCCGTCTTGCGGACATCGCCGGTGGTGATGTTGCCGAAGGTGAAGATCGTGGTACCGCTTTCGGTGATCAGGTCGCGAGTCGCGGAGGCGCCAACGATATGGGCCGTCTTGAGCCCGGTTGCATCGATGGTGGACATGCCGTTGCTCTCATCGACGTAAACTTTGACGTCCTTGGGAGCCCCGTCTTCGTCTGCCTGCAACGAGGCGTCGGCGGAAATCGTGAATTGCAAGCCCGCGACGATGGTTGACTTCTTGGCGTCGGCGGCGTAGCGTTTCACTCCGTCGTAAATCCAGGCGCCGTTATCGTAAGTCCAGCCGTCGGTGCTCTTGAGCAGCTCGTAACCGTTGGAGCTGTCGCCGTCAAACTCGGCAAGCGTGTAAACGGTATCGTCGATGGAAATCGCTGTGCCCACCGCCAAGCCGCTGACGTGCACCGCGCCGGTCTCGCTGCCGGTCTTGGTATCATTCGCGAACACCACATTCGAGATATCGAAACTCGAACTGTCAAAGTGAACGGTGGTTCCGCTGACGCTGATTCCCACGGGCGTGCCGTCGTCGTTTGCCTTTACGCCTGCGGCAGCATTGACCTCAAACACGAGAGTGCTGCCGGTGGTCGTATCGCTGTATTGCCAATAACCGACGCCGCTCTTCTGAGCCGTAGCCCTTGCGATTATATCTTTTGTGGTTCCGTAAGGAGTTTCAAGCGTCCAATGTTTGGCTGAAGCGATGTCGGTTCTGAGAAGCTCATAGCCGTTGGCGTCATTTCCGTCGCCATCATAGAGCTTATAAGTGGCGAGCGTCGTAGTCGTGTCGGTTCTGGTCTTGACGGTGAATTCATTGGAGTAAGCGAAGTTATTCTTAAGACCCGAGCCGATATCCTTGAGATTGCTTGTGTTGAAGACATCGTTGAGCTTAATGTGGGAATTGGCAATCTCGGTTTCGGAGCTTGCGACTGTGATGATGATCTCCTTAGAAGAAGCGCCGATGGCGAATTTGCCGAGAGGATCATTATCCGCGCCCGGGCTTGCGTTGTCGCTGATCGCGCCTTGGATCGTGTAGAGTGCGCCCGTAGAATTGACCGAAGCGGTGTCGGCGGTTGTATCGATGTAAGTGAAGGAGTCGGTGCCGAGCTTGACCCAACCGTTCTTCGTGAGCTCGAAACCGTTATCGGCGTTGCCGTCGACGTTGGCGAGCGTGTAGGTGGTGCCGTTGGCGGTGAATGTGTGACCTGCTTGCAACGATGTCTGAGTGCCGCCGTTGTACTGTGCAGTGCCTTGGACATGGAACCCGTTATAGACGGGATCGATGTAGGTATCGGTCGCGTTGCCGTTATCGAAACTGATCGAGCCGTTGGAGGGACCGATTACGATGTTATCGGGCTCGTAGTTGTTATCGGCATCGACGATCGAGGAACCTTCCAGAGTGTAGTTCGTGCCTTTGAGTTGCTCGCCTTCCTGACCGATATAGATGTACTTGTCGCCGGACTTGGTCCAATGCTCGTCACGCTGGAAGTCCCCATACTTCGAGAAGTCGGTAACCTTTGCGTCCCAACCGTAGTAAGTATTGACCTGGAAGGAAGTGACTCTGCCGTTCTTATCGAGCACGTTGTAGCGGATACGGACGTTGGTTTCGGACGAGAACGAGGTGCCGCTCTTGGCGTTGATCGTCAAAGAGTTTTTGGCATCGCTGCTGTAGGCGAACACGATCGATTTGCTGCTGAACTTGACGTAAGTGGGCATGCCGTCTTTGAAGAACAGAACATCGCCGTTATTGGGATCGTAATTGTTGATGACGTCTTTGCCGCCAGTATCTTTGCCGATCACAAAGGTCGTGTTGCCGCCGGAAACAAACTTATCGGCGAAGGACTTGGTACCGTTCGAGCCGCCTTCGACGGTGCCGCCAGCTGCGCCCGTCGTAACGTTGAGCGCGTTTGCGCCGCCGACGAGGCTGACGACCACATCACTGGCTCCGACGCTGACGTTCTTGATACCCGACGAGACGTATTTGACATTGACCGCCGCGAAAGCCTTCGTTTCCGTAGAACCGTCCGCGTTGGTCACAACCGTAGTAACGCCCCCGCCACCGACAGTGCCGCCGCCGCCGATTACGAGGTTGCCCTTCTCAAGATTGGTGGAGGCGTCCGCCTTGAACGTGCGGGTGTCGATACCGTAGACGAAGTAATCCTCGATTCCCGCAACATCCTCAGAGGAGTCTTCGGAACCGACAACGCTGGTGCCAAGCACAATCTTGACCGGAGTATCGGTCGCCACTTTGTTGACGGTGAGCTTACTGTTCTTGTCGCCGTTATAGGTAATGGTCAGGACATTCTTCTTATCGCTGAAGGTGAGCTCGTCCGCCGTGAGTGCGGTAGCATCGTCGCTGCCGAGGTAAATGAAGTCTTCACTGTTGTAGGCGAGGACGGTTTTCTTTGCGTCGCCGATGACATCAGCGCCCACTCCCTGCTTGTATGCAAAGACGTCGGTACCTTCATTGCCGTAGAGCTTATCGACAGTTGCCTTTTTGGTTTTGGTATCGATGTCGCCGCCGTAGAGGAACGAGCCGCCCTTGGGCGCGTAAATTTCGTTGGCGACAGTGCTGCTGCCGACAACAGTAGCATATGCAGTCTCGGACGCTCCCGACAAACTGACCGTCTTGATGCCTGCGTAGTAATAACCGTGATCGGCGCTGACGGTAGTATTGTTCAGGTTGAGCACTTCATCCATTCCCTCGAACGAAGAACCGGCATTGATGGCAGTCTTCTTGGAATCGTAGGAAAGTCCTTCCGGCAGCTCATAGCCGTAGGTGTAAGTATTTCCTTTGCTGTCTACGAAACTGATTGTTTTGCCCGCCGCGTTCTTGATCGTGAGCGAGTTCTTGCTGTCGTAGGTGAAGGTAACATCGGAGCCCTTCTCGCTGAGCTTCGTATCGTTGACTAAACCGGAGACGGCAGCAAGGGAAGCGACGCCGAGCACAATAGCATCGCCCTCGTTATAACCTTCGATGACGTCTTTGCCTCCGAGCGAATCGGAGATGTACGTGACGGTAGTCTTTGTGGTGGTGGTATGTCCGATGAAGGTATCGGCACCCGAGCCGCCCTCAACGGTCACGCTGATATCTTTTGTGTCCTTATCCGTTTTGTTGGGGAGGTAGATGGTGTTTTTGGTTACGGCATTGCCGACAATCTTGAGAGATGTGAGCTCGTCAGCAACCACCGACGCGTTGATGGCTTTAGCCGTCCCGCCATAGGCGTTGGCGTCGAGGATTTTGGTCGTTTCATCGTCGAACACACTGGTATCAATGTCGCGATTGCTCAAGTTGATGGTAGCACCCACAACAGCAGTACCGCTATAAACGCCGTCATAATCCTTCGTGGTCGAGATGCCCGACTTCGAATCAACGTTCAGGCCCCTCGGAGTGGGAGCACCCGCATTGCTTCCGACCGCAAGTATCTCACTGTTTCTGCCGTCGACCACAATGACCGGAGCTGCCTTCGTCGTATTCTTGAAGTTCTTGACGGTGACGCTGTTGGTCTTCTGGTCTTCCTTTTTGCTCGAGAAGTAGATTACGCCCTTGCTGTCGAGCGACACGGTGGTGTCTGTCGACGTGATCCCGTTGACGACAACGACATCGCCCGCACCGTAAGTGCTGATCACATCTTTGCCGACGGTCTTGGAGACATCGACGATGTAAGTGTCGCTACCGGTGCCGCCGTCGTACTGATCTGCACCGGTACCGCCGTACATCGACGCGCCCTTCGTGCCGGACTTCAGCACAGAGGCGATGGTCGCTTGCGCGTAGAGTCCGAGCTCTTTGTTGGTGACTTTCGAGGCGTCGATAGTGTTGAGCTTCGGCGCCAAGGTCTTGAGCGCATTGTTGTCGACAACTTTTGAACCGCTTTCATTCTCGAGCCCGTTGGTCCAGCCCTCGATGCTGACGTTGGTTGCATCATAGGAGTTGCTGATTTCGAGCGCGGTTCTCGCAGAATTGAGCGAAACTCCGTCGGCGAGATCAGAACCGTAGGCTTGAATCGTGCCGTTGACGTCGAACACGATCCTGTTGGCGGTATTGGTCTTGATGGTGAGCTTCGATTTGCCGTCTTTGCCGTAAGTGATCGCGACGTCTTTGCCGGAACCGCCGTCTTTGAGCACTTTGCTGTTGCTGAAATCGAGAACCTTCGTTACAACATCAGTGATCTTGATCGTGTCGCCGTCTTTGTAGTTATAGATGTTGTCACTGCCGGCGAGCGAATCCAGCAGGAACGTGACCGATTCAGCTTTTGCATTGCCATAGAGGTTGTCGGCGGTCGCGGAATACGTATTGTTGCCGCCGTTCTTGCCTGCCTTGACTGCGACGCCGCCATAAATGGTGCCGCCGCCCGTGCCGATCGAGATGTTATCCGCATTGCCGTTGCCGATGAGATACACCGCGTCCGTAACCTTGGTTGCGTCGATGTTCTTCGCCGTTGATACCATCATCGAAGCATCGAGCGTGCCCTTCGCGTTTTTGGCGATCGTGAGGGTAGTGCCTTTTGAGTCGGTCGTTACGGTCGAGCCGTCGACGCCGTAAACTATGGTCTTCTTGTCGACTCCGCCTTGGATCGAAATCGGACCGCTGTCTTTGTTCTTATAGACGGTGACCTTGTCGCTGCCGTTTGTGATAACGACCTGGTTCTTGGCTACCGAGTCGGTGAAAGTCAACTTATCGCTGGAAGCGCCTTCGAAGATGATCAGATCACCCTTGCCGTAGCCCGATTTGACAGTCTCCTTGCCGTCGCCGATCGCATCGCCCTTGGCAACGCGGAAGGTGTCCGTTCCGGTATTGCCGTAGAACTTGTCGGAGACGGCGGTGCTGCCGCCGACTGTACCGCCACCCGTGCCGAGGTAGATCGAGGTTGCCTTGCTGCCGCCACTGATGTTTAGCGCTTGCGCAGCCCCCTCGACGGAGATCACGCTGAGCTTGGCGGCAGTCAAACCGCCGTCCAGAGTGCTGCCGGCGGTCTTGCCCTCTTTGTACCCCGGTATCGGAGACTTATCGCTGGAGGAGGGCACGGTGACATTGGTTCCTTTGAAGTCGGAGGTCACGACCAACTTCTTGCCGTCATAGATCATTCCGGCATAATCGCCGGTCAAAGTAACGTTACTGGATGCCATTAAGTATCATTCCTTTCCTTAAAACTCAGAGATGCGATCTAATCGTAAATCATCTCCTCGCTATCCTTCGAGACGTCTCCATCGAATCGTCGACGAACTCCCCGCATTGGGAATGTTCGACGGAAACGCCTCACTCCCTGGAATACCCTTTTGAGAAGCAGGCATGCTCCTCGTTGCCGACTTGTTTTGTTCGGCATTAAAACCTGAGATGATTTTTAATAACCTCATCGTGTCTTTGCCCGCAGCGCGAAGGATCATGCGAAGTCAGATTATATCCGACGTGCGGCGGGACACAGGCACACCTCCTTTCGGGAATCTGATCGACATTCGGATATCGTGACGAGCGGCCTTTGACCGCGCGCGCCAAAGGGCGCACCTCAAAACTCCGAGCTGACGATCGTTGATGGGCGATTGCCTTGGCGGAATCAGACTCTCGATTTCAAGCTGATCCGCATCGAAAAAAGCTTATGGTAGTACTAATGTATTTTATCATACAGAAATCGAGTGTCAAATAGAAATCTCATTCATCGCGGCGGGCTCAAGAGGGCAAAAACCCCCAATCACCTTCGCTTCCAAAAATCATATCGTTTGACGATCGCTATAACTTTAGTGTTCAAAAGAAATTTAATCGTATTCTAATCGGTGCTTAAAAAATTTGCGTCGGTCAACACAAACTCATCGCGCCGGGAAAAATTTTTGCAGCGTCTCTTCGCTCGTCGGTCGACCCAGGTACGTCCCGATCAAAAACAGTATCAGCGAACAACTGATCCCAATCGTGATCTGGTGCAGATCAAAAATCTTAAAGCCCATCGCTTGCGTTGTGCAGTAGACGATCGTCCCGCCCACCGTCGAAAGCAACGCTCCCAATCGGTTCGCCCGACGCCAGAACAGTCCCAGCAGCAGCGTCCAGAAGAATGCCGTCTCCAATCCGCCGAAGGCGAACATATTGATCAACCAGATCAGCGACGGAGGTGTCAACGCGATCACGAAAACGATCACGCCGATCACAGCCGTCGATGCCATCGATAACATTCTCAAGCGTCTCGTCTCGACCGAACGACCGTTGCGCTCCAACCAATGAACATAAACGTCTTTGACGATCGCCGACGACGCCACGATCAACAGCCCCGAGATCGTTGAGATCGATGCCGCCAGCGGCCCGATGATCGCCAGCCCCGCCAGGCTCGACGGCATGGCGGTGACGATCGTCAGAGGGATCACGTTATCAACGCCGCCATACGCTTGAGGATCGAGAGGCAACACTCCGCGAGCGAGTATGCCGGTGAAGTTGATGCCGATGTTCATGAAGCCGACCACGATCGTGCCGATCATCATGGCGTGGTGCAAGCCGTGAGTGTCTTTGTAGGAAATGCCTCTGACGACCGATTGCGGCAGGGCGATCGTGCAGATGCCGACAAGCAGCCATTGAGTGAAGTAGATCGTCCAAGGCATGTTGCCGAACGAGAATGGCTCAAGCATCTCGGGGTGGTTGGTTTCGATCGTTTGCATGATGGTCGAGTAGCCGCCGCCCGCGTCGAGCACGTAGTAGAGCAACAGGACGATGCCGATCATCATCATGATCGCGCAACACGTATCGGTGAACGCGACCGCGCGAAAGCCTCCGATGGTGGTGTAGATGACGACGACGAGCCCGAACAGCAGTAAACCGATCTCGTAGGGGTAGCCGGTGACGGCGGAAAATAATTTGGCGCCGCCGACGAATTGAGCGGTCATGGTGCCGCAGAAGAACAGGACGATGACGAACGCGGCGAGAGCGGCGAGCAGATCGGATTGGAATCTGGCGCGAATGATGTCGACGACGGTGACGGCGTTGAGCTCCCGAGCAAGGAGAGCGACGCGCTTGCCGAAGATGCCGAGCACCAGGAAGATCGCGGTGACCTGCACGACCGCCATGTAAATCCAACCGAAACCGACCTTGAAAGCCATGCCGGGACCGCCGACGAATGAGCTGACCGATGAATAAGTGGCGACGGTGGTCATGGCGAGGACGAAGCCGCCGAGTGATCGATTGCCGACGAAGTAATTCTGCATGAAATTGGAGCCGGCGGATTGATGTCGAACGACGACGCTGATGGCGACCATCAAGCCCATGAACACGAGCAGAGGCAGCAGCGCAAAAATATTTCCGTGCGCAATCATTGACGCTCGCCCTCCTCACCGTTGAGATCCATGTCTTTGAAGACGACATGCGTCAGCAGGAAGGTCAGGACGATCGCCATCGCCCATACTCCGATCGAGCCGAGCACCGCCCACAACGGCAGATGCATGATCTTGACATCGAGCGACGCGGTGCCGAAGCCCGCCGCCAGCCAGAACAGTATCAGCGCGAGCAGTGCCAAACCGGTGAACGCCGCTTCGCGTCTGATCTGTTGGTACTTTTTAAATTTGGACATGATCATTACCTCCGTC
>JAFUXN010000037.1 GCA_017477125.1 Selenomonadaceae bacterium | reverse complement strand
CTGTGAGGAGCGGCAGCCGCCCCATGAGTTGGCGGAGCCGCGTCCCTCTTTATTTTCAACCCTACGAGTTTGATAGAGACGTCAGCCACTGACGCCAAGAGGCGCCGACTGTGAGGAGCGGCAGCCGCCCCATGAGTTGGCGGTACCGTGTCCTTTTTATTCTCAATTTGATTAGACATCGAACGCTGATGAAAAGAAAGGGCGCCCGCCTTCCCAAGGGGGCGGCTCGCCCTTATCCTTTATCAACCTCTTGAGAGTAAAGTAGCGCCGACTGTGAGGAGCGGCAGCCGCCCCATGAGTTGGCGGTACCGTGTCCTTTTTATTCTCAACTTGATTAGACATAGAACGCTGATGAAAAGGAAGGGCGCCCACCTTCCCAAGGGGGCGGCTCGCCCTTATCCTTTACCAACCTCTTGAGAGCAAAGTGCTCAAGTCAAACTGATTTTCTGTCGATATACTTTTATAATCTTTCCGGAGGCGATTTCAGTATGCCACTTAATTATTCCACACTCATCTCGGGCACCAACGACAACGATTCCATTCAGAATTTCACCGATATGGCTTCTATCTCCGCTCTTAACGGCGATGATACCATCGATAATTACGGCAATACCTCCATGATCAACGCCGGCACCGGCAACGACTACATCACCAATACCGGCGAAAACGTCACCACTCACGCCGGTACAGGTAACGATTCCGTTTTCTCCACAGGCATTCAGAACTTCATCTATACAGAAAACGACAATGACTCAATCTATAATTCCGGTGCCGATTCTTCCATCAACGCCGGCTTCGGCGACGATTATATCATCAACGACGCCGATCACGTCGCTGTCGACGCCTCCAATGATAATGATACCATCGAAAATAACGGCAACAACTCCACTCTCCTCGCAGGCTTCGGCGACGACCTCATCAATAATTGGGGCGCCGATTCCTCCCTCAATGGCGGCTCCGGGGACGATTCACTCTTCAATCACGCTTCCAACGTTTATATCGATGGCGGTGTCGGCGACGACATCATCTTTAACGAGAACTCCAATGTGATCATCATCGGCAATGTCGGCAACGACACCATAAGAAACGACGGCGATTATTCCTCCGTCGACGCCGGCGCAGGCAATGATTCCATCGTCAGTAACGGCTCCTATTCGACGATCAATGTCGGGACCGGCGATGATACCATCGATATTCTCTACGACACCACCGCCATTATCAACGACGGCGGCACCCTCCGTGCTAACCTCAATACCAACGTCTCAACCTCTATCGTCGGCTCTCGCGCCAATGACGCCATCATTCTCTACTCGTCCGATACCGCTCTAAATGCAGTCGTAACCATCAACACCGCTGCCGGTAACGATTCCATTCTCGCCTCCGACGCTCGAGAATATTTTCAGTTCGTCAGCGGCAACGATATCATTTGGAATTACTCATCATATGATACCGTTCATTGGACTTCAGGCTCAATCGATCAAACTCTCGTCGGCATCAGCGACGTCACCCTCGTCGGCACCGCCGGCACTCTCACTCTCAAAGACGTAATTGGTAAGCGCTTGAATGTCATCGACAGCCGCGGAGACCTCCATCAACATACCTACTACCAAGGCATCTCAATATATAACTCCGTCAACAACATCAATCTCGTCGGTTCGGGCGGCAATGATACCGTCGTCAATGACGGCAATAACGTTTCAATCACCACCGCCGCCGCCGATGATTCAATTCTAAATACAGGTTCCGATACCACCATCAGCACCGGCGACAATAACGATTCGATCACCAACGAGGGCGAGCGCGCTCTCATAAACGCCGGCAGCGGCAACGATACCGTCTTCAATGCCTACGCCGATAACGTCACCATCAACGCAGGGCGCGGCTATAACACCATAACCAATTACGGCTCCAACGCCTCCATCAACGGCGGCGACCTCGATGATATCATTTGGAACTCGGGCTTTAAAGTCATCTCCTCCGGTCAAATCCTTAACTCCGGTCAAGATTCTACCATCAACGGCGGCGACGGCAATGACACCATCATCTCTTACGGTCCAAACGTCGTCATCAACGCGGGCGATCGCGCCGATTCAATTCAGAACTTCGGCAACTTCTCTACCATCAACGGCGACACCGGCGATGATCTCATAATCAATCGCGGCATGTATGTCTCATTAAACGGCGGCGACGGTTACGACTCCATCACCAACCACGGCGATTTCTCCACTCTCGACGGCGGCAACGGCAATGATACTCTCGTCGGCGATAATGCAGCCATCGAGACTTTCCGTTATTCAACCGGTGACGACATCATCTTCAATTACGGTCGAGAGGATACCATTAAACTCGACGTCGAATACCTAGACACCAATATCGTCGGCAGAGATTTCATCATCTATACCAACGACGGCTCCCTCACCGTCAAAAATGCCGCCAACATGTCCGTCACCATTCGCAACGTCAGTAACCGCACCGAAGTTCTCAACGAGGATAATGATGAGCTCGCCACCCTCGCCGTCGACGATACCGTTGATAATCTCCTCCCCGATGGCGCTTCTTACGACATCGATCGCACTACCATCTACGTCAATTCGGCTTACATCAGTCAGCTCGACGCCAGACTTTACGCGCAGACCGTCACTGATATCGACGCCTCCAAAATGAAAACTCCCATTGAAATCGTCGGCAACGATAACGACAATGTCATTCGCGCGTCAAACGGCGGCTCGGTAATTCGCTCGGGCGCAGGCTCAAATACTCTTGTCGGCGGCTCCGGCGATGATATTTTTCTCTTGAGCGCCACCTCTTCCAATAACGTCATCGATAATTATTCCAACGGCGATATCATTCAGCTCGCTCAAGGACAGGTCGTCGATTCCTCCATCAACGGCTCGGATATCTTGCTCCAACTCTCCTCCGGCACCATCACTCTCAAGCGCGCCGCCAATAAAGAAATTCGTATCATCGAGGCGGACGTCGATACCACACCCGGCACCGATTTCAATAACTTCCGCAATAACGTCACCGTCAACGGCTCCGCAGACGCAGACAACATCACCAATTACGGCGACCACGTTTTGATTAATGCGCTCGGCGGCAACGATTCAATCATATCCGATTCAAGAGACGGCTACGTCACCATCAATGCCGGCGAGGGCGATGATTCCGTTCAGTCCTCCGATAATAACGCCGTCATCTACGGCGGCGTCGGCGACGATTACATTTACTCCAACGCCGGGCATCAGACCATCGTCGCGGGCACCGGTAACGATACCATCAATGCGATCGGATCACGCATCACTTACGATTACACCAACGGCGATGGCAATGATCTGATTCTGAATTACACGGTCGGGGACGTAATTCAATTGCATAACATCGCTATCAGCGGCTCCTCCGTCGACGGTGATGATGTCATTCTCAGGCTCGGCAACGGCTTCATAACTCTCTCCGGTGCCGTCGGTAAAAATGTTTCCTTCATCGGCACTCGCGGCGATCAGTTCACCGAAACCTTCAATCCTCCCGCCGACGATACTACTTCCGCCGAAGAAGATACCACAACCGTTGAAGATGACAGCAGTTCCATTGAAGACGATACCACAACCGTTGAAGATGACAGCAGTTCCGTCGAAGAAGATACCACTTCCGTCGAAGATGATACCACAACCGTCGAAGATGACAGCAGTTCCGTCGAAGAAGATACATCAACCGTCGAAGACGACACCACCACCGTCGAAGACGACACCACCACCGTCGAAGACGACACCACCACCGTCGAAGACGACACCACCACCGTCGAAGATGATACCACTTCCGTTGAAGACGACACCACTTCCGTCGAAGACGATACCACCAGCGTTGACGACGACACCACCAGCGTTGACGACGACACCACCAGCGTTGAAGAAGACACCACCAGCGTTGAAGATGACAGCAGTTCCGTCGAAGATGACAGCAGTTCCGTCGAAGATGATACCACCGTTGAGCAGGAAGGCGACCCGTTGAACGTCATTAAAAACTTTATGGGAGCCTTGGATCGTACGACCCTCTCGGGCTCGCATGCCGTCGATCAAGCCATCAAAGCCTGCTCCTCATACTCCTCCGCTCAGGACGCCATCGACGCATTCATTTCCGATTGCCAAAACGCCGAATCCCCCAATGCCTTCCTGCGAAATTCTTGCGGCATCATACTCGGCAATACCGATACCGGAGCCATCATCGGTTCGGACGCCGGCGGTTCGATCATTAAATCCGCTGAATCCATCGTCCCGGAAAATCCAAACGACTCCCTGTACCCCGACTCAACCTCATTCACCATCAACGGGCTCACCGTCAACGTCCCCGAACGCTCGTCGCTCACCACCACTCAACAAAATATCGTCAAGGGACTCTACAATTGGTGGATCAAAGGCGCGCTCGATCTCAATCTCGAATCCTACGGGCTCTCGTTCAATGAGGACGGCACCACCGTCAATACCATCAACGTACGGTTCAATAATGATACCACCGTTAAAACTCTCGCCTCCGTCTCCTACTCGTGGGATTCAAACGGCGTCATAAATTCCCTCAACCTTATTATCCCCATGTCTCGATACGATTCCATCACCGACGACGACGTCAACGGCTATACCAACGACGGTCATTCCTACCTCGACCGCACCATCGCGCATGAGTTTACTCACGCGCTCATGGCTGCCAACATCAACGGCTTCCGTCGGCTCCCCGCTTTCGTCACGGAAGGGCTCGCGGAACTTACTCACGGCATCGACGATATCCGCGGCAGACAAATTCTCGAGCTCGCAGGAGATGTCGATCAGCTTTCCAACTGCCTCGACGTCGAGAGATCCAACGTCAATTCCTCCGCCGATTACTCCGCCGGCTTCATGTTCTTCCGCTGGCTCGCAAAACAGTTCGCGACCTTTGAGCCCGTCACAGATAACTCCGAGACCGTCTTCGGTACCAACGCTAAAGATACTTTCTACTTCGACGGCGGCAATTTGACCATCGTCGATTACGAGAGCGGCAAGGATCGCGTCAAACTCAACGTCGATGTCATTAATACCTCCGTCGACGGCGCCGACGTCATATTCTACTCAAACAGCGATACCTTGACCGTCAAGGACGCTGCCGGCTCAAAACTCCGCGTCGTCAACAACAACGGTAAGTCCTCAAACACAATTTATGACGCTCCTTTGCCCGACGGCGCCTCATTCAATTCCACTCATACCATCATCAAGCTCGATAAAGATTTCAGCGGCTCAATCGACGCGACCAATTACGCTTCTCCCGTCAAAACCATTAAAGCCTCAAACTCCTCCGCTCCCGTCACAATACGCGGCAATCAACTCGATAATGCCATAAGGCTCGGCAAGGGCAGCGGGCTCATCGCCGTCGGCAACGGCAACGATTCGGTCTACAAGTATAACGACGGATACACTCTCAGCATCGAGGGCGGCATAACCGATTCCGTAGTCAGCGACAAAAACCTCATTATCAATACCAATCAGGGGTCCGTCACCATCGTTAAGGGCAACGGAATAAATATCAACATCACCGAGGAAATCTCCGAGCTCACCTTCGACGCCGATCAAGACATCGATACCGGCATCGTCGCAAATGACGCGGGCACCGCCATCACCGTCGACAACGATTACGCCGCCGATTCCTTGAACGTCGGTGCCATCGATCGCATCGGTAATTCAATCATCACCGTCGACGCCTCCAATCGCAGCGATCTCCTCAATATCGTCGGTAACTTTCAAAATAATGTCGTCTCGCTCGGCAGCGGCGGCGGATATGTAAACGGCGGCACCGGAAGAGACAGCTTCTTCCTCGGCTCGGGCAATGATACCGTCGTCTTCTCCATCGGCTCCGGGCTCGATTCTGTTTATCAATACGATAACGGCGACATCATTTCCCTCTCAGGCATATCCGATATCAGCGGGCAACTCGTCTTCCCGTTCATCCGCAACGATAACACCGTCGTCAGCGTCAGCTTGAGCAGCTCTGATACCATCGCCTTGATCGATCCCTACGAGATCATCTCATTCGCCGTCGATTCCAATATCGTCACCATCGATACCGCAGGCATCACCTTCGCCAATAATCTCCAAGCCGTCACCCTCGGCAGCTCTTTCAACGGCTCCGCCTTCAACGCCAACCATTACTCCGATATCGTTTCCATCGATGCATCCGCCGCCAACGTCGATATGCTCATCTACTCCAATCAAAATAATAACCTCATATCGCTTGGCAGCGGCGTCGATACCGTTGTGCACAGCGTCGGCGGCGGGCGCGATTCCCTCTACGGCTATGACGGCGACAGCGGCGATCTCATTTCACTCGTCGGCGCTTCTAACATCGATGCTCGCAACGTCTACTCATTCGGCAACGGAAGAATTGCCGTCAGCCTCAGCAGCGGCGACACCTTATCTTTGAGCGATGCATCGGAAATCGTTAATCTCGCCGTCGGAAATTCGATCGTCACCGTCGATACTGCCGGCATAACCTTCACTGCCAATCTTCAGTCCGTCACACTCACCAACGACTACAACGATACCGCCTTCGATGCTTCCGATTACGCCTCACTCGCCTCAATCAACGCCGAAGATATTTCCGTCGCCTTCAACATCACAGGCAATTCGCTCGGCAACACCATCACCGTCGGAAGCGGCGGCGGACTCGTTGACGGCAACGGCGGTAACGATCGCATCATTCTCGGCGGCGGCGCCGATACCGTAGTTCATTCCATCAACGGCGAGCGCATCACTCTCGATAATTACGATTCCGATAGCGGCGATCTTATCTCACTTTCCGGCGACGCTTCCATCACCGGCGTCTTCCCGTTCGATAACAACGTCCTGCGCATTTACCTCGGTACCGATACCATCGCCCTCAATAATCCATCGAACGGCATCATCGCTCTCGCCATCGGCGACAGCCTCTCCACCATCGACGTCAACGGGCTCGCCTTCAGTTCCAACCTCCAAACCGTTTCCGTCGGCTCCGATTACAACAGTACCGTCTTCGACGCAAACGAATATGTTTCCCTCAGCGGCATCGACGCTTCCGAACGCTACGACGAATTTTATATCGTCGGCAACTCCAATAATAATTTCATCACCGTCGGCAACGGCAACGCGCTCGTCGACGGCAACGGCGGTAACGATCGCATTCAGCTCGGCGACGGCGCAGATACCATCGTTCATTCCGTCGACGGTTCATCACGCCTGAGCCTCGTTTCCTTCAACGCAGACAACGGCGATCTCATTTCCGTCGTCGGCAATCCCGACTTCGGCGGTGCCTACCAATTCGCCAACGGAAACATCGCCATCAACCTCGGCGACGATACCATCTCGCTGATCGATTCCTCTAACCTCATCAACATCGCCATCAACGATTCTCTCATAACCGTCGATACCACCGGCTTGATCTTCAGTCGCTCCGCTCAAGCCGTCACCATCGACACCGATTTCACCCTTGATTCCTTCGACGGCAATTCTTATTCGTCGCTCAGATCCATCGATGCGCTCGCCATCAGCACAGCCCTCGACATTACCGCCAACTCGCTCGATAACGATATCAGCGTCGGGAGCGGCGGCGGCTTTGTCGACGGCGCGGGCGGCAACGATCGCATTCAGCTCGGCGACGGCGCAGATACCATCGTTCATTCCGTCGGCAGCGGTCTCGTCACTGTCTACGGTTACAACGCCGAGTCCGATCTCGTCAGCCTCATCGGTCGTTCCGATTCCATCTCTCAAACCGATTTCGTCAATCGCGGCAACGGCGTCATCCTGCTCAACCTCGGCGACGATACCATCTTCTTCAGAAATCTCGCCTCAAATAATATCGTCGTCAATTACGGTTCCGACGACGATCCGCAATCCGTCACATTCGATCCCAACGGGCTCATCTTCTCCACCAATCAAAGAAGCGTCAC
The DNA here is from genome assembly GCA_017477125.1 of Selenomonadaceae bacterium. Classification (GTDB taxonomy): domain Bacteria; phylum Bacillota; class Negativicutes; order Selenomonadales; family Selenomonadaceae; genus Quinella. Next base: position 37,970 of record JAFUXN010000037.1, on the reverse strand, counting down.
AGTCTCTTCCGATTACCAAAACGACGACAGCCTCTTCGACGCCGGCGATTATTCAATCCTAATCAACATCAACGCCTCGCCGTATTTCGCCGACCTGAACATCATCGGCAACTCAAACGATAACAACATCACCGTAGCGTCCGGCGGTTCCGTCGACGGCGGCGCGGGCGACGATTTGATCTACGCGGGCGACGGCAATGACATAATCGTTTTCACGCTCGGCTCCGGCAACGATACCATCTTCGATTTCGGCGACACCGACGTCATTCACCTCTACGGTATCGGCACCATCGATAATTCAAATTTTGTACCCGTCAACGACACGCTCACTCTCGTCGACCTCGGCACCGATACCTTGACCCTCATCAACGCCAATAAACAGATCGCCGTCGAGTTCGGTTCAACCAACATCACCGATCAGTTCACCGCCGATCTCAACGGCATCACCATCAATAACGAGCGCACCGCCATCACCGTCGATGATAACTTCAACCCGACCGATTTCAACCTCACCGACTTCGGCAGCTCCCTCGTCTCCATCGACGCCTCCAATCGCACCACCGAGCTCAACATCACCGCCAACAATCTCCAAAACTTCATCACGCTCGGCAGCGGCGGCGGCATCATCGAGCCCTCCTCCGCCAACGATTTCATAACCGCGGGCGACGGCGCCGACGTCTTCATTCATTCCGTCGGCTCGAGCGGCAACGACACCATCTCAAACTTCAATTCGAACGATCCAATCACCGCCGACGTCATTCAAGCCCTCGGCATCGACTCACTCGATAAGTCCGCTTTCGCCCTCGCCGATAACAACATCGTTCGGATCAACCTCGGCAACGACACCATCACTTTGCTCGAGCCGAGCGGCGTCATTTCCGTCGTCGACGAGAACAACAATGAGCTCAATTCCTTCGACCCCTCGGGCTCAAGCATCTACGGCGATCGCGCTCTCAATATCGACAGCAATTACAATGATACAATCGTCGACGCCTCCAATTACAGCTCCCTGCTCACCGTCATCAATGCTGATAAATATACCGGCGACGGCATCTCCATCGTCGGCAACTCAAACAACAACATCATTCGCGCCGGCATCTATAACAATACTCTCGACGGCGGCGCAGGAACCGATTCCCTCTACGGCGACGCTTACTTCAGAAGCATTGATACTTTTGTCGTCACACTCGGCTCCGGTACCAAGCACATCTTCAATTACTCCACTACCCTCGACGGCGCCGAAGATGTTGTCGCCCTCGTCGGCGCGGTCGGCGAAATCGATTCCGCCAACTTCAACGAGGTCGGCTCCAATACCACCCTCTCGATTGGCTCCAATCAGATCATCTTCCACAACCCGAGAGGCTCCGCAATCAATCTCGTCGATCAGAACGGCAATGAAATTTTCACCTACGATCTCCCCGACGGCGTCACACTCTCCGACGATAAATCCGTCGCTTACATCGATGATGATTACGCCGACACCACCTTCAACGCCTCCGATTTCAATTCCTCCATCAAGAGCATCTTCGCCACCAATCGTACTCTCGAGCTTGAGATCATCGGCAACTCAAACGATAACATAATTCACGCCGGCCCCGGCGGCGGCACGCTCGACGGCAACGGCAGCGGCAGCAATAAACTTTACGGCAGTGACGGCGTCGACGTCTTTCGCATCACTCCGGGTAAGTCCGATGACACCATCTATAATTTCGACGCCTCCGATCTCGATAACCCCGACGTCATCATCGTCGACGGCGTTGATTCCTTAAACCGCGACGCCATTCAGTTGCTCGACAACGGTTACGTCCAAGTCTCGATCGGCGGCGGCATGCTCACCTTGATCAATTCAAAAGGTCCCGTCTCTGTCCTAAACGAGGAAGGCGCCGAACTTACTTCCTTCGACACCACCGGCATCACCCTGTCTTCCGATAATCGCACTCTCAACGTCTCCGACGCTTATCCGAATTCCGTCCTCACCGCCGATAACTTCTCATCTCTCGTCGCCACAATTGAAGCCGCCAATCGCACCGAACCAATCTCCATCGTCGGCAATTCCAATTCCAACGTCATCAAGGCAGGCTCCGGCGGTTCAACTCTAAACGGCGGCGGCTACATTGATCACCTCTACGGCGGCAACGGCGCCGACCTCTTCCAATATCAGTTCGGCGACAGCAATGATGTCATCTACAACTTCAACTCAACTTCCGAAGGCGCCATCGACGCCATTCAAATCCTCGGCTACAGCGGCACCATCACTCGCAATAACTTCAGAGATTCCGCCAACGGCAATACCATCATTCAGATCGGCACAAACACTTTGACATTAGTCGATCCCGTCGGCGCCATCACCGTCTTTGGCGAAGACATCGACGAGGAAAATCCCTTCGTCTACTCCTCCAGCCTCCCCTCCGGCGTCACCTACAACTTCAACAAGACTAAGCTCAACGTCTCACAAAACGCCGACCTCGACGACGAACAGCGCACCTTCTACGTCGAGAATTTCTCCAACAACCTCAAGACCATCGACGCGTCCAAGTACCCCGACGCCGTCACTTTGATCGGCGATTCCAAAGCCAACGAGCTTTATGCCGGCTCTGGAGGTTCTTCCATGGACGGCGGCGCGGCTGTCGATAAACTCTACGGCGGTGAGGGCGCTGACACTTTCGTCTGGCAGATCGGCGAGGGCAATGATTACATCTTCTATTATTCCGCCGTCAATGACGATGCCATGGACGTCGTTCAGATTCTCGGCGACACTTCCGCCATCACCAAGTCGAGCTTCCGCGATTCCGGTAAAAACGTCGTGCTTTCGATGGGCAACAGTCAATTGACGCTCGTCGAGCCCGAGGGCAGCATAAAATTGATCGACGAGGACGGCGAAGAGATCATCAGCTACGATCAAACGCTTCCAAGCGGCGTGAGCTATTCCGACAACAAACAAAACTTGACAATCGCTCGCGGAACGACGCTCGAAAATCCCGAGTTCGACATGGATTCGTTGGCGAACAATCTTCGCAACATCGACGGCTCCGCTTACGAGGGCGAGCTTTACTTGAGAGGCAATCGATATGCGAACGTATTGCGTGCGGGATCGGGCGGCTCCACACTCGAAGGCAAGGCGGGAACTGATAGACTTTACGGCGGCAACGGTCGTGACGTATTCGTTTTGACTGTCGGCGGCGGCAACGATGTCATTTACAATTACAACGGCGATCAAGAAGATGTGATCCAAGTTTTGGGTTCGGCGGCTTTGACCAATAACAGTTTCATCGAAAGCAACGGGAACGTCTACATGCAATTGGGCAATGAGAAAGTCATGTTGGCGAGCCCGACCGGAGGCATTGAGATTCTCGACGAGAACGGCGATGAGCTGTTCACTTACGGCTCGAGCCTGCCTTCGGGAGTGCATTACACCGACAATCGAACGACGTTGGTGATTGGTGAGAACGCCGACTTGAGCGATGACGAACTCGAGTTTTCGGTTGCGAGCTACGGAAACAATCTGCGCAATATCGACGCAAGCGCGTACGACGCCAACGCACTGGTTTTGGCGGGCGATTCGTACGTAAATTCGTTGCGCGCGGGCGGAGCGGGCTCGTCGATCAACGGAGGAACCGGCGCCGATTATCTCTACGGCGGCGCGGGCGCAGACACCTTTGCCTATATGACGGGCGACGGCAACGATTACATCTTCAACTACAACGGAAGTGCCGGCGATGTTTTGCAGTACCTCGGCTCGACCACGATTTATCGCTCGAATTTCCAAGACCAAGGCGGTAATGTGGTGCTGACAATCGGGACGCAAAGGCTGACCTTTGTCGATGCTTGGGGTCCGATCGTTTTGGTCGACAGTGACGGCGATACATTGGAAGCGACCTATGACGAGGTGCTTCCGAGCGGCATCACTTACAATTCTTCGCACACCAAGCTGACCGTCGGCAACATCGACCAAATGGAAAATCCGTTGCTCGACATGGCAACTCTTTCCAATAACATCAGAGACATCGACGCGACGAGCTACGGGCATGAGATCGTCATGAAGGGCAACGATCGCTCCAATGAATTGCGAGCCGGCAGCGGCGGAAGTTCCCTCGACGGCGGCGACGGCGCTGATAAATTGTACGGCGGCGCAGGAGCCGATACCTATGTGGTGAGCGTTGGCGCAGGTTCGGATCAGATTTTCAATTACAACGGCAATGACGGCGACATCATTCAAGTTTACGGCGTGAGAACTTTGACGCGCGATGCTTTCACCGACAGCGGTTCGAACGTCAGATTGAATCTCGGTTCCGAACGCATTGTGTTGAGAAATCCGAGCGGGACGATTACGGTGATGTTGGGCGACAATGCCGACGAGACGATCACTTACGGCGCCGACCTGCCGAGCGGCGTCTCGTATTCGACCGATAAAACTACGCTGACGATCAGTCGGGGAGCATCATTGGAATCTGAGCTGTTTGATATGGCGACGCTGTCGAACAGCCTTCGCAATATCAACGGCGAAAATTACGAGGGCGAATTGAATCTCGTCGGGAACGATAAAGCAAATGAATTGCACGGCGGCAGCGGCGGCAGCACTCTCGACGGAGGCGCGGGCAATGATAAGTTGTACGGCGGCACGGGTTCAGACACGTTCATTTATGAATCGGGCGGCGGCAACGATTACATCTATAACTACAGCAATGCGGACGGCGACGTGATCAAGCTGGTGGGAGTGAGCGCGCTCGATTCGTCGGCGATACGCGAGAGCGGTCGCAACACAATCGTGACCATCGGCACCGAACGCCTCACGTTGGTCAATGTTTCCGGGCAGATTGCATTCGTCGATGAGAACGATAACGAGCTTTTGACATATGGCATGGATTTGCCGACCGGCATCTCTTACAATGCAAGCAAAACGAAACTGACGATCGCTCGCGGAGCCGATTTGACCGACGGCAATGAGTTTGATATGTCGACGCTTGCAAGCAATATTCGAGACATCGATGCGAGCGCGTACGATGGCGAGATCGCCTTGACCGGCAACGACAGGGCAAATGATCTGAAAGCGGGCTCCGGCGGCTCAACTCTCAACGGCGGCGAAGGCAATGATAAACTCTACGGCGGAGAAGGCGCCGACGTGTTTGTGTATGAGTACGGCACGGGCAATGATCACATCTACAATTACAGCGACGGCGATACAATTCAATTGATCGGAGTGAACTCGATCGAGAAATCGGATTTCCGCGAGAGCGGTCGCAATGCTATCCTGACGATCGGCGACAACCGATTGACCATCCACAACTCTCCTGCTCAATTGATTGTGGTCGACGAAAGCGGCGCCGAACTGATCACGTACGCAGAGACTTTGCCCTCGGGCGTCTCCTACAACAGCAGCAAGAGCGCTTTGGCTGTGAGCTCGGACGCCGATTTGAGCGGCAACAACGAATTGAACGTGGCGGATTACGTCAACAAGCTCAAGGACATCAACGCGTCGAGCTACACCGGCGCGATCGTCTTGACCGGCGACGATAAGGCGAACGAGCTCCGCGCGGGATCGGGCGGCTCGACGTTGAGCGGAGGAGCGGGCAACGATAAATTGTACGCAGGCACAGGCGCCGACGAGATCATTTACAGCGGCGGCAACGATGTGGTGTACCACTTCAATGTGGACAACGACAGCGTGACATTTGAAGCCGATTTGACGGGCTCGCGTATCAGCGGCAGCGACATTGTGTATCAGACCGACAACGGCACGCTGACGATTAAGAACGTGGCGAGCTATGGACTGTCGGCGATCACGATCAATGAAAACTCCGCTCAACTTGCGGCGGACGAATATTGGTTCGAGCCTTCGACGACAGACGACGATCCTCTCAACGGATTGATGGCGATCAATGAGGGCGTCGAGCTGCCGACAGACGATCCGATCGATCAATTGAAGGCATCGACGACGGCGTTGGCGCTCAACACAAGACATAAGGCGAGGTTCAACAGATGAGGATAATAAATTCGAGCGCGCAGTTGGTGACGGACATCAACCGCGCGGAAGTGATGAGTTTGATCGAGCGCGCGGGGCGAGTGTGCTACAAGAGCGAAGGCAATATCGGCGACGGCACCGCCGACAAATTTATCGCCAACATCATCGCCCGCGGGCACGAATCGGTGATCGAACACGTCTCGTTGACCGTCCACGTCATTTGCGATCGCGGCGTCTCTCATGAGCTCGTCCGACATCGCATCGCCAGCTACAGCCAGGAGAGCACCCGCTATTGCAATTACTCCGCCGGCAAATTCGGCAACGAGCTGACATTCATCGCCCCATGCTTTTGGACGGAAGAATCTCCCGAGTATGCTCAATGGCGAACGGCAATGGAGCAAGCCGAACGCGCCTACCTCAACCTTCTGTCGATGGGCGCCAAACCCGAGCAAGCCCGCTCCGTCCTGCCCAACTCTCTCAAAACCGAACTCTACGTCACGATGAACCTCCGCGAGTGGCGACACTTCCTTCGGTTGAGGACATCACCGCGCGCCCACCCGCAGATGCGCGAACTGGCATTGCAGATCAAATCGCTGCTGACAGAGAAGTTGCCAATCATCTTCCAAGACATTTGAACACAAAAACAGGGCGGTCACCGCAATTGGTGATCGCCCTTTGCATTTGCCGAATGATCAGTCCGACGAGATTCTCAACTGATGCACATTGGATTTATCAACGTCGACGTCGCTCGCCGTCCGCAAGAACGTCTCAAATTTGTCGTTCGTCGCCATGTTGATCGCTTCGACGTGCACCCCCGACGCATCAACTTTAAACGTCACCTGAATCTTGGTGGTCTTGGGCGTGTTCGGCGGCAAGTTGACGATGAGCTCACCCAACAGCTTGACGCAATGCGCGGGATCGGTTGCCTGCGGATTGCCGTCCTCGTCCACGCTCGGAATGATCGCGTCCTCCGTCGACATGTTTTCGAACGCGCGGAGCCTCACGCGCTCCTGATTGTCTTCGATCGGATAATAAGTTTTCGTCGCCACCGCCGGCATCTTCTCACCGATCTTGATAAAATTCTCCAGGATATATTTATTCTTGGTGCCCTTGGTGTCGACCACGCCCGGACCAAACGAGCGCGGCGTCTGATCCTCAACGGAGAACTTCGCCGCCAACTCCGCGCGCTTATCTTCCGACGGTTGTTCTGCTCCCGACGGCGCTTCGCCCGTCTCGAGCCCTTCAACCGCCAGCCCCAACATCGACGCATAGATCGCCGCGCCCTTCGCCACCGCTTGATCGGGATCGTGTTGCTGCACCTTGCCGGGGAATTTCTCCTCGACCGCATTCTTGATCATCGGCATGTACGTCGAGCCGCCCACCAGCAACACCGTATCAATCGACGCGTCGGGCACCTTCGCCAGTGTCGAGTCGACGAAGTTCATCGTTTGCGCGACCTTGTCAGCCGTCAATCGCTCGAAATCCTTACGCGTGATCACGACCTCCGTCCTCGAGCCGTTCACGTCGATCCGAACCTTGGTCGTTTCCTTCTGCGACAGCTTGCGCTTCGCCTCCTCAACCTTCGAACGAATGTCCTGCCGCGTCTCCGCCTCTATGTCGTCGGCACTCAAGCCGTTCTCGTCACAGCACGCCGACAATATATAATTGAACAGCTTATCGTCCCAGTCCTTGCCGCCCAAATGATCGTCGCCGCCCGTCGCCAGCACCGTGATCTTCTGCACGTCGCCGCCGTTATCCGAAGGCGTCATCGACATCTTCACGACCGTGACATCGAACGTCCCGCCGCCGAGATCGTACACGAGTATCGTCCGATCCTCTTGAAACTGTCGAGCGCAATAGCTCAACGCCGCCGCCGTCGGCTCATTGATCAGCGACAACACATTCATGCCCGCCAATTCACCCGCCTGCTTGGTGGCGGAACGCTCCTCGAGCCCGAAGTACGCAGGCACGGTGATCACCACATTATCAATGGTTCCGCCCTGCGACTCGACTATATTCTTCAATCGAGCGAGAATGAGTGCGCTGATCTCGACGGGAGTATAAGTTTTGCCGTCGAAAGTATAAGTGCGGCTGGTGGGCTTACCAATCTCGCGCTTGACGAACTGCACCACGCGATCGCTGTCGGTCTCGATATTCTCCTTGGCAGCCTGCCCGACGATCACGTTATTCTGATTCTCGAAGAAGACGACCGACGCGAGCGTATTGGAATTGTCCTCATTGTTGCGAATGACCTCGGGGTTGCCGTTGGCGTCGAGGCGAGCGATGCAAGAATAGGTGGTGCCCAAATCGATTCCGTAAGTGCTCATAAAGTAAATACCTCCGAAAGAATTAATCGGTACGAACGAGTTCCGACCGAGCGGGAGCCAGGGACGGATCGAACACATAGACATCGACATACTCGCGATAAAGCGGGTAGCCGTTTCGAACGACGCCCGGTCTTCTGCTCTTGGCAACGGTGTTGTGCATGGACTGTTCGCCCGTCGAGATCGTATTGATGATCTTGGTCAACAGAGGGCGACGCACCTCACCGACGCTGCTGACGGAGAGTTCTGCACCGTAATCAGCCAAGATATCCTCGAGCTGATCGAACATCAATTGGAGAGTGCGACGGGCGTTGTCGGACAGAGACTCTTCAGCGAGCAGCCGACGGTACTCGACGCAAACGGCGGCGACTTCCTTGAGCAGGGGCGTGAACTGTTCGCCGCGCAATTGTTCTTTCAAGAGTTCGAGCTCGTGATACATGCCCTGCCGCACTTGATTTTGGAAATTGACATTTTCGCGCAGCACCTGAGTGAGCTGGCGGGAGAATTTATCTTGCGTCTCGAGCAGCTCCCTGACATTGGAGGAGATTTTCCTGATCTCCTGACGGGTAGAGAGTTTTTCATGCTCGAGCGGCTCTGCATTGGAGGCGATTTCCGCCTCGAACTGCATATCCGTACTCATAAAACTCCTCCTTGAAACAAAGGTTGCATAATCCTACCATTTCGAAGGGCGCGTGTAAAGTTTTTCAGTTTAATTGCGATTGGGCGTGGTATAATGAAACGACTCAAGGGTCGAGCTTTACGATGGGAGGAACAATTGATGAAACTGAAGAAGATGTTGATAGCGGCGTTGGCGGCGGGCGTGTTGCTGGTTCCGACGGCGAGCGAAGCGTTGTCGTTGCCGATCGAAGTGCCGGCGTCCAGAACGCAGAGCTATTTCATGGCGTCGAATTTCGTCAACGGTCAATACGATCTGAACCTGAACGCAAATGAGTATAAAGAGTACTCGATGAAATGCGGCAGTCAAGTGGTGAACTTCATTGCCTACGAGAATATCGTGTACGTGAAGAATCCGAAGGACGCGGCGCATCAATCGTTGAACATTTATATTCCGGCGGCGTATTTGCAGGGGCGGACGGTGAACGGCTATGAGGCGAAGCAGGCGCCGATCTTCATGCCCAACGGCGTGGGCGGATACATGCCCGGCGAGGCGCTCAAGCCGCTCGAAAATGATCCGATGAGCGGCGGACCGAATGCGAGCTTGTATGCGTTATCGAGGGGCTGCGTGGTGGTGGCGCCGGCGATCCGCGGACGGACGACGGTAGCGAACGGCACGTATGTCGGCAAGGCGCCGGCGTTCATCGTCGACTACAAGGCGGCGGTGCATTACGTCAAAGCGAATCGGGACAATTTGCCTGCGGGCGATCCCGAGAAGATCGTATCGAACGGGACGAGCGCGGGCGGAGCGTTGAGCGCGTTGCTTGGGGCGACGGGCAACGATCCCGATTATGAGCCGTACCTCAAGGAATTGGGCACGGCGGAGGATAACTCCGGCAATGACATCTTTGCGGCGAGCGTCTACTGCCCGATCACGAATTTGGAGCATGCCGATGCGGCTTATGAGTGGATATTCAACGGAACGAATACATATTATCAGACGCGGGAACCGATCCTCGGGTCGGCGGCTCGAGAAGATGCCTCGTCGCTCACTACCAAGCTCGGCAACAAGCTCAAAAATAAGATCGGTGAGGTAGTGGGCAATCGCCCCGACAATGCGCCCGAGGAGTCGACAACGCCGTTGCAGATGACCAAGGACGAGATCCAAATCTCGGGCATACTCAAGAACGAGTTCCCTTCGTACGTCAACGATTTGGATTTGCATGATTCGAACGGTGTGTTGCTGACGCTCGACGATAAGGGCAACGGAACGTTCAAGCTCTACATTCAGAGCAAGTACATGGAATCGGCGCAAGATGCGTTGGATCATGGCGCGGACTTGAGCAAAGTCGAGTGGGTGACGGTGAAGGGCAATAAGGTGACCGCCGTTGACCTTTCGAAATATCCCGCGTACGTGAGCCGATTCAAAGCGGCGCCTGCGTTTGACAAATTGGATTTGAGCTCGCCTTCGCCGGAGAACGATGAATTTGGCACGGATAAGAATGTGCCGCAGCACTTCACGGCGACGTCTCGGCAGTACGACAAGAATTTGAGCACGATGGCGGACGCGCAAGTGATCAAGATGATGAACCCGATGAATTATATCGGGGGCAATGCGCAGGTGGCTGAGCACTTCCGCATTCGTCACGGCGCGGCGGATCGAGACACGTCGTTGGCGATCCCGGCGATCCTGGCGTTGAAGTTGCAATCGAGAGGCGCGGACGTGGATTTCTTTGTGCCGTGGGATCGCGGGCATGCGGGCGATTACGATCTTGAGGAGCTGTTCAATTGGATCGATTTCATCTGCAAGAAGGACCCGACGGTGCCGATCACTCGATAAAAAATTGATGACAATCCCGTTGAGCCATGATATAATGCGGTCAAGCATATGAGCAAATCAGTTGTATTATGGGAGGTTAAAAGTTATGGCTAAATGGGTATGCAGTGTGTGCGGATACGTGCATGAGGGAGACGAGCCGCCGATTGAGTGTCCGATCTGCAAAGCGGATTCCGACAAATTCAAGAAGCAGGAAGGCGATCTGACGTTCGCTGATGAGCACGTGGTCGGAGTAGCCAAGGGCGTTGACGAGAAGATACTTGAGGGCTTGCGCGCGAACTTCAACGGTGAGTGTGCAGAGGTCGGGATGTACTTGGCGATGAGCAGAGCGGCGCATCGGGAGGGATATCCCGAGATCGGAGAGGCGTTCCGTCGGTACGCGCTGGAGGAAGCGGAGCACGCGGCGAAGTTTGCGGAGCTGCTGGGAGAAGTGCTGTCGGCATCGACGAAGGAGAACCTCGAGGCGAGAGTGGCGGCGGAGCATGGTGCGTGTCAGGGCAAGAAAGACTTGGCGGCGCTGGCGAAGAAGCTCAACCTCGATGCGATCCATGACACGGTGCACGAGATGGCGAAAGACGAAGCGCGGCATGGCAAAGGATTCAAAGGGTTGCTGGATCGCTACTTCAAATGATGCTTGATAAGTCATAACGAAAAGAACTCCGTCGGGAAGAATCTCGGCGGAGTTTTTATGTGTGTGAGAAAAAGAGGAGCGCCCGCCCGTTCGCGTGGCGGCTCGCTCCTTCTCACACTGTCGACCCCAAAACATTTAGCGGCGGTGAAGATCAGCGCGGCGTCCGTCCCGCGATGAGACGCCGACGCGTATTTTTCACGGACGATCAAAATAGGGAGCGCCCGCCTTCCGATGGGGGCGGCTCGCTCCTTCTCTCATTGGCACCGAAAAATATTGTTTAGCGTTCAAAGTTATGGGCGACGAATAAAAATAGGGAGCGCCCGCCTACTCATGGGGCGGCTCGCTCCTTCTCACACTGTCGACCCCCAAAACATTTAGCGGCGGTGAAGATGTGCGCGGCGTCCGTCGAATGACGAGACGGCGACGCGTATTTTTTTAATCCTGAGCCTCGTCTTTAACGGGCAGGACTTTGGGGCGTTCGCCTTCGGTGATGCACGCCTCGGTTATGACGATCTTACGCGGCTCATTGGATTTGGGAATGTCGAACATCACATCGAGCATGACATCTTCGATGATGCCCTTGAGCGAACGCGCGCCCGTCTTGCGCTCGATCGCCTTACGCGCCACCGCTCTCAACGCCGCCTCTTCGAACTCCAGCTTGACGTTATCCATCGCCAGCAACTTCTCGTACTGCTTGACGGGCGCATTTTTGGGTTCGGTGAGTATCCTCAACAGCGCGTCCTCGTCGAGCTTCTCAAGCGTACAGATGATCGGCAGTCGCCCGACGATCTCCGGAATGATGCCGTACTCCATCAAATCTTCGGGGCGCACCTGATGAATGAGCTCATCAAACTTCGACTCGTCCTCCTTGCTCTCGATCTCGGCGCCGAATCCGATATTGGTCTCTCCTTTCTTGAGACGTTTGGCGACGATCTTATCGATGCCGACGAACGCCCCGCCGCATATGAACAATATATTTCTCGTATTGACCTTGATGGTGGGCGCCTCGGGGTGCTTACGTTGACCGCGCGCGGTGAACTCGACAACGCTGCCCTCGAGCATTTTGAGCATTGCCTGTTGCACGCCCTCGTGCCCGGGATCGGCGGTGATGGAATTGTTTGCGCCCGACTTGCGAGCGATCTTATCAAACTCGTCGAGATAGATGATGCCGTGCTCGGTCTTCTCGATGTCCTTGCCCGCCGCGTAGTAGAGATTGCGAACCGCCACCTCGACATCGGCGCCGACGAATCCCGCTTCGGTCAAGCTCGACGCGTCGGTGACGGCGAACGGGATATCGAGCAGCTTCGACAGATGGAACAACAGCGCGGTCTTGCCGCAACCCGTCGGTCCCATGATGATCACGTTGGACTTATCGATCTCGTCCTCGGAGCCGTCGTTCTCGCAATCGTACTTCATGCGTTTGTAATGGTTATAGGCGGCGACGGATAAAATTTTCTTGGCGCGCTCCTGCCTGATGATGAACTCGTCGAGGTACGCCTTGATCACGTGAGGCTTATTTTTTTTGAGCAGCCCGCCGAGCTCGCCGGCAAAAATCTCTTTGAGATTCTGCTCCTCGTCGTGAGCGTGAGGGTCGTGCTCGTCGAGGTAATGATTTATATCGCGGATACATTTTTTGCAGATGGCGAAGCCGGTGTTTGGATCGTAGACGGGCATATCGAACTGGTCAACGATTTTTATGCGACGGCGGCAGAGAGTGCATTGAAACTCCTGTAATATCACGATTATCTACTCCAATCAGAATGAGATTTGCGCGATGTAACATTCGCCGCGACGATGAACAATCCTGCCGACGGTCGAAAAATCCGATTGATAATTGGCGTCAACGGTGATATGATCGGCGGGCAAAACATTCGACGGGAGGGATAATTTATGGCGCCGAAAATCTCAGTGGTCATACCGATGTTCAACGCGGAACGGTACATTCAAATGGCGGTAGGATCGGTGTTGGCGCAGGAGTTCAGTGATTTTGAGTTGATCTTGATCGATGATTGTTCAACGGATCGGACGGTTGAATTTGCGCGAGCGATTAGAGACCCGCGCATTGAGATCATTGAGAGCGACGAGAATATAGGAGGCGCCAATGGTCCGGGGCTGGTGCGCAATATCGGATTGGACAAGGCGCGAGGCGATTACATATATTTCATGTACAACGACGATGTTTTAATGCCCGACGGGTTGAAATTATTATATGATACGGCACTCCGGAATGACGCCGACGTGGTGATCGGGACGAAGAATTTTGTGCCGTTGCACAGCGACTTTACCAAGCTCGCCGACATTCCGGAGATATACGTTCAAGACCGAGGCAAGATGAATCCGATTGCCGACGATCTGAAGAAGCGTTTGACGGAGGAATATGCTCAACAATGTTCTCCGGCGGCGCCGTGGCTGCACTTATATCGAATGGAATATTTGAGGGAGGCGGGCTTGAGGTTTAAGAAGGCGGTGATCCACGACGACGGCATTTGGCTGTTGGAGATTTTATGTTCGAATGCGAAGATCGTGAAGACGAGCGAGCCGTTTTACATTTGGCGCTCAAGGGAAACTTCGTTGTCGCACTCGACGGCGGGGACGTTTGAGGGATTTGCCAAGCGCGTTGAGTCGTTTTTGATAATGCTCGAGAGTTTTGAGGAGGTATTGTCGGAAGCGTTTGCGCGAGTGTACGGCGAGCCGGATCATTATTTTATTGATATGTTGTGCCTGTCGATAAAAAATCGTGCGATAGTCGGACCGATGAAGAATGCTTACAATACGTCGCCGGTAATGTGCTGGCGGATCATAAACGAACAGCTTGAGGCACGTTACGGTGCGGGCAATGACACGGCGTTGCTGCGCAAGATGATCAGCGGTTACCTCATAGAGGCGGTGACGAAGTCGAGCGATGCCGATGAGAATTTGAGATTGCGCGCGACGATGAAGCACATCAAAAATGAAGTCAATCGGCTTATCACATTTTGAGCGTGGGAGGTGATTGGGTGACCCCAACCGTTTCAGTGATCGTGCCGATGTACAACGCCGAGAATTTTATCAAGCCGGCGTTGGAATCTCTGTTGACGCAGACGTTCACGGATTTTGAAGTGATCTTGATCGATGATTGCTCGACCGATCGAACGCTCGAGATCGCAAAGACGTTTGATGATCCGCGCATCAGGCTCGTCGTCAACGAGAAGAATTTGGGCAATCCCGGCTCCGCGCGGAACGTGGGGCTCGAGCATGCGATTGGCGAGTACGTCTATTTCATGGACGATGATGATCTGCTGTTGCCCAATTGCTTGGAGACGTTCATCGATGCGATCGGCGATAATGATGTGGCGTTCGATGTGTCGTCGTTGTGGGCGGACAACGGCGATGCTCAATCGATAGAGAAGCTCAACTGTCAAGTGGTGCGTCGGGGCGCCCTCACCGAAATCTCGTCCGACCCCAAGCAGAGGATTTGGAGTGAGCTGGTCAATCACAAGATGCATTATCCGCCGTGGCTGTTCCTCTACCGTCGAGCGCTGTTGAAGGACATTCGATTCCCCGATTGCGTAGCCGAGGACGTGTTCTTCTTGCTCGACGTACTGTTGTCGACGGATCGGATCGTCAAGTTTGCTGAGCCGTTATACATCTGGAGGGTCAAGCAGACGTCGGCATCGCAAACGATCAATCGGTTGAGTCGAAACATCGAAGGCGCAATGAAGTTGAGCGCGTACCTTGAGCGTCGGCTGTCGGCGTTCGATGATCCGATGTTCGTCGGCAACGTGACGTTCAGCGTGGTCAACGGGGTGCTGATGGATTATGCGTTGCAGTTCTTCAATGACGATCCGATCAAAGCAATTGAGGAGACGGAGCGAGCATTGCGCCCGACATTTGGAGGCGACGCATTGTTCGTGACGAATTTGATCCGAGGGTACATGTTCAAATGTTTGGGGGAGCGGCGGACGCGAACGAATGAAAATCATAAAACGAATTAAGGAGTGGTTGCGTTACATGAAGAGAAATGATCCGTGCTGGTGCGGGAGCGGCAAGAAGTATAAGAAATGCCATTTGGATTTCGACGAGCGGCTTGAGGGATTGAAGTTGGACATCAACAAGAATCAGATCCGTCCGACGCACGAGCTGATCTACAACGCTCAGGATGTCGAGAAGATCAAGAGGGCGGCGGTGATCAACACGGGCGCGCTCGATCTGATTGACGAGTTGATCAAGCCGGGCATCGACACGTTGAGCCTCGATACCGCCGTGCACGATTACATTGTCGGCAAGGGCGCGCACCCGTCGTGCCTCGGCTTCGAAGGTTATCCCAAGAGCATCTGCACGTCGATCAACAATGTGGTGTGTCATGGGATACCCTCCGCCGACGAGATATTGAAGGCGGGCGACATCGTCAACGTGGACATCACGACCGATCTCGACGGATTTTTCGCCGACGCGTCTCGAATGTACATAGTGGGCGGCAAGACGACGCCCGAGGCTCAACGGTTGGTCGAGGTGACGCGCGAGATCATGGAGGCGGGCATTCGAGCGGCGCAACCGTGGCATTTGGTCGGGGAGATCGGAGCGGCATGCGGAGCGATGGCTCGAGAGAACGGTTATTCGGTGGTGACGCTGCTCGGCGGACATGGAGTCGGGCGACAGTTCCACACGCCGCCGTTCGTCAGTCACGATTGCGAGGCGGACACGGGAATGATCTTGGTGCCGGGCATGGTGATCACGGTCGAGCCGATGATCAACATTGGGGCGAAGGAGGTCGTGACGGACGCCGACGACAATTGGACGGTGCGAACCGAGGACGGAACCCTCTCCGCTCAATGGGAGAAGACGATTTTGATCACCGAGACCGGCAACGAAGTCCTTGCCTATTGATCAGCCCACCCGCCCTACTTTGATGCCAATGGGCGGCTCGAGTGTGCGGCGTCATTCAACTTGCCGTCGGCGAAATGTCGGCGGCTTTTTGATTGTTCGAAGGCGTGCACGTTCAAAAAAATTTCGGCTCGAAAAGGAAATTTCCAATCGACAGGGAATATATATGCCAACGGAGGTGAACGGATGTGCCCAACGCTGACAACGCCAAGCTCGATGAGTTTGTCAATCGTGTGCGGGAGGGCTCCGATATTTTTTCCGTTGCGTCGCATTACCTCAATCTGATTCAGAAGGGCGGACGATATTGGGCGTGTTGCCCGTTCCATCACGAGAAGACGCCGTCGTTCACCATCGATCCCGTCAAGGGTTTTTATCATTGTTTCGGTTGCGGCGAGGGCGGCAACGTGTTCAACTTCGTGGCGCGCATGGAGGGCATTTCGTATTTCGACGCGGTCAAGTTGCAGGCAAAGCGTCTCAACATACCGTTGCCGAACGCTCGTCCGAAATCCGATCGGGAGCTCGAGCTTGAGCGCGTTGAGAAATCTCTCTACGACATCAACGAGCTCGCGCGCAATTTCTTCCACAACTGCCTGACCATGACGAACTACGGCGAATCGGCGCTGGCGTATCTCGACGCGCGCGGCATCACTGCCAAGACGATTGAGGAGTTCAAATTGGGTTATGCGCCCGACGATTGGGACAAGCTGTCGACGGCATTCGAGAAGCGAGGCGTCACGCAAAAGCAGTTGATCGACGCGGGACTTGCCGCCGCTCGCAATCGCGGTTCCGGCGTCTACGATCGATTTCGCAATCGCATCATGATCCCGATCACCGACGTCACGGGTCACGTGCTCGCCTTCGGAGGCAGAATCCTTGAAACGCCGTCGAATTTGAGAGTCGTCGGCGGCAACGCCAAGCCCGCGCCCAAATATCTCAACACTCCCGAGACGATCATCTTCAACAAGCGCAAGGTGCTGTTCGGGCTCGACCGCGCGGTGTCGTCGATCAATCGCGAAGGCTTTGTGATCGTTGTCGAGGGTTACATGGACGCGATTTCGTTGGTGAGTGCGGGCGTCACGAATGTGGTGGCGACGTTGGGAACCGCCTTCACCGAAGATCACATCAAAATCCTCAAGCGCTACTCGAAAAAAATAGTGTTCTGCTACGACAGCGACGAGGCGGGTCAAAATGCGACGATGAGGGCGTTGCCGATCGTAACCGCCGCCGAGGCTCAAGCGTCGGTGATCATCATTCCCGACGGCAAGGATCCCGATGATTATGTGCGAAAGCATGGTCGGGATGAGTTTTGGCAGTTGGCGCTCAATGCGATGCCGATGATCGATTATCGCATTCGATACGTGATGGGGCGAGCCGACAAGAGCAGCGTTGACGGCAGGATCAATGCGTTGAGAGAAATTTTGTCGTCGATAGCGACGATGAACGACAGCGCGCTCCGCAACGAGTACAGTCGGAAGTTGGCGTTGATGCTGTCGCTCGATCCGAACACGGTCAACGACGAGTGGAAGAAATTTTCTCGAGTGCAGATGAATACTCCGTCGCCGACAAGCGATCGGGTCGTCAAGCTCAAAACCACTCGAACCGAGGCGGGCAACGATGCCATGTGGCGCGCGTGTCGAGCGATCATACAAACGGGCTGGCACGCGACCGATCTGTTGCAGCATGCGTTGACGTCGGTATCGAAGGAAAATTTCCCGCAGACGCATCGAGAGATCATTGATTATCTCGAGAAGTGCATAAGCGAAGACCGTCGACCCGATGACGTCAGCGCCGCCGAGCAATTGAGCCCGCAGGCATTGACGGAGCTGTCGGAATGTCTGACGGACTCGGGAGAAGAATTAACGGCAGAGGAAGTGCAGGCTTACATGGATTCGCTTGCGCTTTTGAAAATAGAAGAGTTGAGTCGGCAGTATCGACAAGCCGCGCAGGAACTTGAGCAGCTTGAGATCGGTTCGCCCGAACATCATGCGAAACTGCTTGAAGTGCGGGACATCAAGCGTCGGCTCGACCGCAAGAGATCATAATTCATCACGTTTGGGATGATGAGCAACTTGAAAGTAAAATGTGCAGACAAAGGGGGCTGCCGTATGACAGAAGACAACAATAATGAGGCTACGCTGCCGGAGGAGGGTTTGAGCCGCAGCTCCCGTATTGTGGCTGACCTTCTCAACAAGGGGAAGGCGAACGGGGGAACGTTGACGTATGGCGAGATGTATGATGCCTTGCAGAAGCAGGACCTTTCGCCGGACGAGATCGATGAGTTGTTCGACACGTTCAGCCAGACGGGCATCGAGATAATAGACGATCTCGACGAAAACGAGGAGAACGAAGACATTGACGAGATCGATGAGACGGTATCGTCGGCAAACGTGACGCCGCCGCCGATCGCGACGACCGAGCAGCCCGAGAAGGAGAAGCCGCACTTGCCGCCGCCGACGGTTGATCTGAGCGTGCCCGAGGGCATTTCGATTGATGATCCGGTGCGAATGTATTTGAAGGAGATCGGTCGGGTGCCGTTGCTGACGGCGCAAGAGGAAGTCGATCTGGCGAAGCAGATGGAGGCGGGCGACGAGGAAGCTCAAAAGCGTCTGGCGGAATCGAATTTGCGATTGGTTGTGAGCATCGCCAAGAGGTATGTCGGGCGCGGCATGTTGTTCCTCGATCTGATCCAAGAGGGCAATCTGGGATTGATCAAAGCCGTCGAGAAGTTTGATTATAATAAGGGGTATAAGTTCAGCACGTATGCGACCTGGTGGATCAGGCAAGCGATCACGAGAGCGATAGCGGATCAAGCGCGAACGATCCGAATCCCGGTGCATATGGTTGAGACGATCAACAAACTGATCCGAGTGTCGAGGCAATTGTTGCAGAAGTACGGGCGTGAGCCGACGGCGGACGAAATCGCCAAGGAGATGGAAGTCTCGGTTGATCGAGTGCGCGAGATCATGAAGATAGCGCAGGAGCCGGTATCGCTCGAAACGCCGATCGGCGAGGAAGAGGACTCGCATTTGGGCGACTTCATTGAAGATCAAGACGCGCAGGCTCCGGCTGATGCGGCGTCGTTCCAACTGTTGAAGGAGCAATTGGGAGAAGTCCTGAGCACGCTGACGGAGCGGGAGCAGAAGGTATTGATCCTGCGGTTTGGGCTCGACGAAACGGGTCGGGCGCGCACGCTTGAGGAGGTCGGGCAGAGCTTTGGGGTGACGCGCGAGCGGATCAGGCAGATAGAGGCGAAAGCGTTGAGGAAATTGCGGCATCCGTCTCGAAGCAAGAAGCTCAAAGATTTTCTCGACTGACAAACAATCGACCGCACATTCGAGCGATTGAGTGTGCGGTCGCTCCATTTGGAGGTGCCGACATGAATTTAAAAGAGGCGTTCCAAGCGCAGAACGTATTCGGCAAGCTCAACGAACATGCGTTTGAGTACTTGGAGGACACCGGCAATCTGATGACGGTGACGGAAAAACATTTTCGGTCGAAGGTGGCGGCGGATCAGCCCGATGAGGAGCTCGATGTTACGAACGTCAACAAAAAAAAATTCCCGGCGGGCGAGCTGATCGGGTTTCTGATCAAGCTGCTTGAGGAGCGGGAGAAGTTATCGCGAGCGATCCACGCGACGAAAGCGGCGATGGATTTTGATCTGGACACGGCGGTTGATGCGAACAGACGTCGGCATGCGTTGGCGTCGACGCTTGACGCGTTGGCTCGACAGCAGAGTTCGCACACGGTGATGAAGAATGCGGGTCGCGGCTATGTGTTCAACAAGGACGGCAATCAAACGGAATATCGTTATGACATCGAACGGATACAAACGATCGATTATGATCGGACGAAGGTGCGCAAGCTGCTGAAAAAGTTGTATGCGGAGGCGGATCGTGTGTCGACGGAGATCGATCTGGCGCTGTTGAACACGAAGGTTGATTATGAACTGCCGTTCGACATTCACGGCGATTATGATTCGATCATCGAAGAGTACATCGAGAAGAATAAATAAATCGACGGGCGACGACGACCTTCGGGTCAAAGGGCGCCGCCCTTAAAGGGTGGGTGGGCGGGATCAATAAAAATGCCTTTGATGGGGTTCGACGAGCCGGTTCAGGTGCAGATGAACTGCGAGGCTGCACATCTTTTAAAATTGAATGTGATGGTCACGTCAGGGGCAATTTCCCCCTTACGCGATGAACATGGTTCGCTTCCGTCGAACGACAATCGACAATCCGATCGTTCCGACGCGCGACAATGCCCGAGCTCATCACTCGACAAGACGTTTCACCGAAAGCATTTAGCGCCGTGTGCGCGTCTTAAAATCTAAACGCCGTCAACGATCCCGATCGGCGACGGCAAAATTGGTTCGTTCGAGCCTCTGTCATAGGGGAAGCGCCTTCTCTCAATCGAGAGCGGGCGCTTTTTTGTTGCGCAACTCCATTATACCGGCAAATGCCGCCTTCCTGATCTCCCCGTCGGAACTCATGCGCAAGACCGTTTCATACCAACATTGAGCGCGCTTGCGATTGAAGATCGCCCCGTGATGATACATGTCGCCGAGTTCGCACATCGCCCGATCGTAGCGAAGTTTCGCCGCCCGCGTCATCCACCAGTACGCGCGTTTGATGTCCTGCTCCGTGCCATGCCCCTCGTAGAACATGATCCCCAAGTTCCTCATCGCCTCGGGGTGATGCAACGCCGCCGCCCGCTCGTACCATTGAAACGACATCATCTGATTCTTGCGAGCGCCGTCGCCCTGCGAATAGATGTACGCCAGATTCACCATCGCTTCAGCATTGCCCAGTTGCGCCGCCCGACGATAATACTCCAACGCGCGCGGCATGTCTCGAGCCACACCGTCGCCCTTATGATACAGATAGCCCAACGCATTTATCGACGCGCTGTCGTTGCGATCCGCCGCTTTGCTGAACCACTCGACCGCCTTGTTGGTACTCTTGCGGGTGCCCTCGCCGACGTGATACATCTCCGCCAGGTTGCGCATCGCCTCAACGTGACCGTTCTCCGCCGCCGCCTTGTACCACTTGAACGCCAATCGGTAATTGCGTTCGATGAGCTCACCGTTGTAATAAAAATTGCCGACGATGTTCATCGCATTGACGTTGCCCGCTCGAGCCGCCGCCGAAATTCTCTCGAACACGTTCTGATCGTTGCGGCTCGTCATCAATCTTCGCCTCCGGATTTGACCACCAGGACGGGGCAAGTCGATTGCTCGATCACGTATTGGCTGACGCTGCCGAGCAGCACTCCTTTGATCAATCCGAGCCCGCGACTGCCCATGACGATCAGATCGATGTCGAGGCGCTTTTCGAAATCGAGAATGGTGACGGCGGGCGAGCCCGTTTCGGAATAAGTTTCGTGCTCGATATTGCCGGGCATCATGTTCTCGGCGCGCTCGAGGATCACTTGACCCGCCTTCTTGACGGCGGCGAGGATGGCGTCGGAGAGGTAAGCGTTGATGGCGAGCTGGTTGATGTTGGCGACGTAGAGGAAGAAGATTTTTGCGTCGCAACTCGAGGCAATGTTGATGGCTTGAGCGACGGCGAGATCGGAGCCGGGAGAACCGTCGACGGGAACCAGAATGCGTTTAATCATTTCAATCAGCCTCCTTTGGGGCAAAAATTTCTATGCGGCAATCAAAATTCCTGCAACGAAATTCATTGACAGTTGGGCGGTCGCAATGTTAAAGTTACAAAAAAATATGGGGAGGCAGTTACGATGGAAAGCAACGAAAACAAGGTCAGCGTGAAGGATGCGGTGGTCAACGCGGTCGACGAGAAGAAGGCGGCGGTGGTCAACAAGATCGACGAGACGAAAGAGGCGATCGGCGATACGAAAGACGCGGTGATCGATGCGGTCGAGGAGAAGAAGGCGGCGGTCGAGAACAAGATCGGCGAGACGAAGGCGGCGGTCGAAGACAAGATCGATCAGACGAAGACGGCGGTCGAGGACAAGGTAGAGGCGACCAAAGACGCGGTCGAGAGCAAGATCGATTCCGCGCGGAACTTTGTGGCGAGCGGGCTGTCGAATTTGGCGTCGAAGATCGCATCGGACGACAAGAAGTAATATTTGATGGTTGAGGGGATGAACCGATTGGCAAGCGATGAAAACAATGCAGTGACGGTTGAGAGTGAGCCGACGCCCGACGAGATAGCGGCTCGCACGACGATAGCGGACGTGTATCGAGCGGACAAGCAGTTGGCGGGAGTGGTACGCAAGACGCGGCTGGAGCACAGCGATTTTTTTTCCGATCTCAGCGGCAATGATGTGTACCTCAAGCTCGAGAATCTGCAACACACGGGCGCATTCAAGTTGCGCGGGGCGTACAACAAGCTCAGTCAATTGAGCGACGAGGAGAAGGCGCGGGGAGTGATCACGGCGTCGGCGGGCAACCATGCTCAAGGGGTGGCGTTTGCGGCTCAACGATTGGGGATCAAAGCGGTGATCTGCATGCCGGCGACGACCCCGATGTTGAAGGTCGAGGCGACCAAGAGTTTTGGTGTTGAGGTGGTGTTGCACGGCGACAGCTTTGACGATGCGGCGGCGCACTCGCTCGAACTGCAGAGGGAACGCGGCTATGTGTATGTTCATCCCTTCAACGATAGAGAAGTGATGTTGGGGCAGGGCACGACGGCGTTGGAGATCATCAACGAGCTCAAGGACGTCGATGCGATCCTGGTACCGATCGGGGGCGGCGGGTTTGCGAGCGGGGTATCGCTGGCGACGAAGATGGTGAGCCCGACGGTGCAAGTGATAGGAGTGGAGCCGGAGAATGCGGCGTGCATGAAGGCGGCGCTCGATGCGGATCGGCCGGTGACGCTCGGGAGTGCGGACACGGTAGCGGACGGTTGCGCAGTGAAACGAGTGGGCGATCTGACGTTTGCGTTCTGTCGGCGATACCTTGATGAGATCATCACGGTCAACGAGATGGAAATCATGTCGGCGTTGCTGTCGCTGATCGAGAAGCACAAACTGATCGCGGAGGGCGCGGGCGTATTGTCGTTGGCGGCGCTGTCGAAGTTGGGATTCAAGGGCAAGAAGGTAGCGGCGATCGTGAGCGGCGGGAACATCGACATCTCAACGTTGTCGGCGCTGATCGACAAAGCGATGATTGCTCGGGGGCGGGTGTTCTGTTTTGCGGTGCAGTTGCCCGACAAGCCGGGGCAGTTGCTGAACGTGTCGCAGATACTGACGGACGAGAATGCGAACGTGATCAAGCTCGAGCACGACCAAGCGATGATGACGGACAGTTTCAAGAAGGTGGTATTGGAGGTGACGGTGGAGACGCACAATCAGGATCACATTGATCGGATCGTGCGGGCGCTCAACGCGGGAGGCTATGAGATCGAAAAGATCGATCTGTTGCGCTGAACGGAGGTAAGATTATGGAAGCGGCATTGGCGTATCAAGAGGCATATGACGCATATGAGTTGATCAACGGTCAAGAATATATGATGGCACGTCCGTCGTTCAGCCACATGCGCATCGAGGGCAATATCTTTGGAGCATTTGATAGATATCTCAGAGGCAAAAAATGCAAGGCGTTCTTTGAGCCGAACGTTCGGCTGAGCGATAAGGATCAGTTCATTCCCGACGTGGTGATCGTTTGCAACCCCGAGATTCTTAATGATCCGTGGATTGAGGGAACGCCCGATTTGGTTGTGGAAATTCTCTCGCCGTCGACGGCTAAGAATGATAAATTTATCAAGAAAGCGTTGTATGCCAAGCACGGGG
This sequence comes from Selenomonadaceae bacterium, assembly GCA_017477125.1. Taxonomy (GTDB): domain Bacteria; phylum Bacillota; class Negativicutes; order Selenomonadales; family Selenomonadaceae; genus Quinella. Next base: position 13,986 of record JAFUXN010000037.1, on the reverse strand, counting down.
TGAAGGAGTATTGGATCGTCGATCCGCGCGGCAAGTCGATTGAGGTCTACCACTTGAAAGAAACCGGTTATGAGCTCGATAACGTTTATTTCCTCTACAGCGAAAAGCAATGGTCGAAACTGGAGGGTGAGGACAGGGCATTGGCAGAGTCTCAGAAGACGATCAAGGTGTCGCTCTACGATGATTTCTTGGTCGAGGTCGGCGACGTGTTTAGGGATGTCGATTGAGGAGGAGACAAAAATGGAAGCGGCATTGGCTTATCAATACGAATATGAGAAGTACGAGCTGATCAATGGCGAAGTGCATATGATGTCTCGTCCGTCGTTTGAGCATGGGGACGTCGAGGTTAACATTGCGAATCTGTTTAGGACTTATTTGAGAGGTAAACGTTGTCGAGCCTTGTTGGAGCCGAATGTTCGGCTGAGCGATAAGGATCAGTTTATCCCCGATGTGGTGATCGTGTGCAACCCCGAGATTCTCAACGATCCGTGGATCGAAGGAGTGCCTGATCTGGTGGTCGAAGTGCTCTCTCCTTCGACGGCTCGTTACGATAAGTTTAGCAAGAAGGCGCTATATGAGAAGTATGGAGTGAAGGAGTATTGGATCGTTGATCCTGCCAACAGGACGATAGAGATATATCATCTGGTTGATGGGAAATTTGAGCTCGATGATGTGTTTGTAGATTATCGGGCGCGAGATTGGGAGAACCTTGACGAGAAAGAGAAGGCGGAGGCGGAAGCGCATCATACGATCAAGGTGTCGCTCTACGATGATTTCATGGTCGAGGTCGCCGACGTGTTCAGGGATGTCGATTGAGGAGTGAATCCAAATGAATGAGGCATTGGCGTATCGAGAGGAATATGAGAAGTACGAGCTGATCAACGGCGAAGTGCACATGATGTCTCGTCCGTCGGTCGATCACTCGCGCGTTTCGAGGAACGTGCTTGGGATTTTTGATCGTCATTTGAGGGGCAAAAAGTGTGAAGCATTCGGAGAGGTCGATGTGTTTTTCAGCGAGAAGGACAATTTCATACCGGACGCGATGATCGTCTGCAATCCCGACATTGTAAAGAGCAATGGCATTCATGGGACGCCCGATCTTGTGGTGGAGGTGCTCTCGCCTTCGACGGCTAAGAACGACAGATTCAATAAGAAAGCGCTGTATGAGAAATACGCGGTGAAGGAGTATTGGATCGTTGATCCTTACAGCAGGACGATAGAAATATATCATCTGGTCGAAGGTAAGTTTGAGCTCGATGATTTTTATGTTTCGTATCGAGCGCGAGATTGGGAGAACCTTGACGCGAAGGAGAAAGCGGAGGCGGAGGCGCACCATACGATCAAGGTGTCGCTCTGCGATGATTTCATGGTCGAGGTCGGCGACGTGTTCAGGAACGTGGATTGAGGAGGAGACAACAATGGAAGCGGCGTTGGCGTATCAAGAGAAATATGAGAAATACGAGCTGATCAACGGCGAAGTGCATATGATGTCTCGTCCGTCGTTTGAACATGGAGACGTCGAGGTTAACATTGCGAATCTGTTTAGGACTTATTTGAGAGGCAAACGTTGTCGAGCCTTGTTGGAGCCGAATGTTCGGCTGAGCGATAAGGATCAGTTCATTCCCGATGTGGTGATTGTGTGCAACCCCGAGATACTCAATGATCCGTGGATAGAGGGCGTGCCCGACCTGGTGGTCGAAGTGCTCTCGCCGTCGACGGCAAAATACGATAAACTGCACAAGAAGGCGCTGTATGAGAAATACGGAGTGAAGGAGTACTGGATAGTCGATCCTTACAGCAGGACGATAGAAATATATCATCCGGTCGAAGGTAAGTTTGAGCTTGACGATGTGTTTGTAGATTATCGGGCGCGAGATTGGGAGAACCTTGACGAGAAGGAGAAGGCGGAGGCGGAAGCGCACCATACGATCAAGGTGTCGCTCTACGAGGATTTCATGGTCGAGGTCGGCGACGTGTTCAGGGACGTCGATTGAGGAGTGAATCCAAATGGAAGAGGCATTGGCTTATCAAGAGAAATATGAGAAGTACGAGCTGATCAACGGCGAAATGCATATGATGTCTCGTCCGTCGGTCGATCATTGGCAGACCGCGCATAACATCGTTAACTGTTTTGGGAGGTATCTGCGGGGCAAGAGATGCCGAGCGTTTGGGGAGGTCGATGTGTTTTTCAGCGAGAAGGATAACTTCATACCGGACGCGATGATCGTCTGCAATCCCGATATTGTAAAAAACGATGGCATTCATGGGACGCCCGATTTGGTGGTCGAAGTACTCTCGCGATCGACTGCTCGGAACGATAAATTTAATAAGAAGGCGCTATATGAGAAATATGGCGTGAAGGAGTATTGGATAGTCTCTCCGTCCGACAAGACGATAGAGATATATCATCTGGTTGATGGGAAATTTGAGCTCGATGATGTGTTTGCGGAGTATCGTGAGAGTGAATGGAGAGGAATGACCGCCGCAGAGAAGGCGGAGGCGGAGGCGCACCATACGATCAAGGTGTCGCTCTACGAGGATTTCACGGTTGAGGTCGGCGACGTGTTCAGGGACGTCGATTGAGGGAGGGGACAACAATGGGGGCAGCATTGGCGTATCAGTATGAATATGAGTCGTACGAGTTCATCAACGGCGAAGAATATATGATGGCGCGTCCGTCGTACGAACACATGAGGATTGAGGGCAATATTTTTGGTATGTTTGATCGTTATCTCAGAGGCAAAAGGTGTCGTCCTGCGTTTGAGGTAGACGTGTATTTGAGCGATGAGGATCACGTGATCCCCGACGTGGTGATCGTGTGCAACCCCGACATCATCAATAAGAAACGGATCGAAGGCGCGCCCGATCTGGTGGTCGAGATCCTGTCGAGATCGACGGGCAAGAAGGATCGCACGGTGAAGCTCATGACTTATGCCAAATACGGCGTCAAAGAGTATTGGATTGTTGAGCCTGCCGGCAAATCCGTCGAGGTGTATCTGCTCAAAGATGGCGCGTATGATCTCGACAACATTTATTACTTCTACCCTGAAGAAGAGTGGGAGGACATGGACGATGAGGAGCGAACGTTGGCGGAGTCTCAGAAAACGATCAAGGTGTCGCTCTACGATGATTTTATGATCGATGTCGGAGATGTGTTTTACGATGTCGATTGAGGGAGGCGAATGAATGATTCACATCTGTTATGGCTTATATGATCGGGACGGTCACTATTCAAAGTTTGTCGGGACGTCGATGACGTCAGTGTTCGAGAACACCGGTCAGAGGGTTACCGTCCACATACTTCACGACAACACTTTGACCGTCGGCAATCGAGACAAATTCATCTATCTGGCGGGCAAGTACGGTCAACGCGTTGAGTTCTATAATGTTGAGTTGCTTGCTGCCGATCGCATTGAGAAGATCAAGAGTTACATGCCCGAGTGGACGAAGCAGAGTTTCAGTATCGGCTCGATATACCGCTTGATCATTCATGAGATTGTTCGCGTCAACAAAATTATTTACCTCGACAGCGATATCATAGTCCGTCGCGACATCAATTCGCTTTGGAAATTCAATATCGACGATTACCCGCTTGCCGCTATTCCCGAGTGTTTAAACGGTATGGAGCCGAAGAAAAATTTTTGGCTGTGCAATCTTGGGATTGTCGCCGACGGAGATTATTTCAACAGCGGCGTCTTGGTGCTCAACATCGAGCGTCTGAAACGCAATGAAGAAGTCCTGCGTCGAGGTTACGAGTTCATAAGCACTCGACGGGAATGCCAACTCTTTGATCAAGACATTCTCAACTACTGTTTAGCCGCCGCCGCTCTGAAGTTGCCCGCAGAGTTCAACAGTTTTGTTCGATGGGAACGACGACAGGGCTCTGCTGTCGGGAGCAAGATTTATCACTTCATAGGCACGTTCTTGGGCGAGGGGCTCAGCTTTAATCTCGACGATCCGTTCAATCGGCTCTACTTCGACTACTTCACCAAGTCTCCATGGTTTGGGCTCGAGACGCTCAGCAATGTCTCAAAAGCCTTCGACGAGACGAGTAAAGCTCAACGCGCATCGACGCTCAATCTGATCAAAGTGTTGGGCAGGAAGGAGCGAGCCTTCTTCACCGAGCACCACAACATTCCCGCGCTCAAAGCGCTGTTCGAGATCGGCGACCACGAGATGATCGTCGACGCCTCTAACTCCGACGCCCTCATGAAAATCCTCAACGCTCTTCGACCCACACGGGGGGGGGTGGACGCAAGAAGATATTCTTCATCTTCTCGGGCAATTACCTCGCGTTCAGGAATTTCTTGCTCAGTCAACAGTTCGTCGAGGGCATCGACTTCATCAATGCAATGCCGTTCGTCTCGAACATCATCGGCATGCCGACAGAGTCTCACTCGATCGTTCGCGCCATGTAAAACGATTCGGCGTCAACCTCGTTCGTCCGCTCAACGCGAGCGCGTCGGGGAGGTGAGCGCATGATTCACATCTGTTATGGCTTATATGATCGAGACGGTCACTATTCAAAGTTTGTCGGGACGTCGATGACGTCAGTGTTCGAGAACACCGGCGACGAGATCACCGTTCATCTCCTACACGACAATACGCTCAACGCCGACAATCGAGACAAATTTATATATCTCGTCGGCAAGTACGGTCAACAGATCAAATTCTATAACGTCGAAGTGCTCGCCGCCGACCGCATTGCTCACATCAAAAATAATTTGTCCTCGATCCTGCAATCCAATTACAGCATCGCAACTTTGTATCGGTTGCTCATTCCGTCGCTTGTAAAAGCCGATGCCAAAGTTATTTACATCGATGCAGACATCATCGCCAATCGAGATGTCCGCGACATTTGGAATATACCACTCAACGATCACCCTCTCGCCGCGATGCCCGAGTTTGCTTGCGGAGTAAAATTCTCTGTCGACAAGTATCTGATTACCTCCGGCGCCGTCGTTGGCGACGATTATATAAATGCGGGGCTGATGCTCCTCAATCTGAAATACTTACGCGAGCACGAGAACGAGATTTGGGATAAAGGTTATGCGTTCGTCACCAAGCACCCCGAATGCCGTTACTTCGATCAAGATATCCTCAACTACTGCTTCTCGAAAAACTACGTAAAGCTCACGCCCGACTTCAACCGCTTCGTTGATATCGAGCGCGTGCATCATAAACCGTGCGTCGTCCGCCCGCACATCTACCACTTCCTGAGTAATTCATTCAACGCCGATTTGGACGACTGCTTCAATCGATTATATTTCAGTTACTTCGTCAAGACGCCGTGGTTTGGAGCAGATGCGTTCGGCAATGCGTTCAAGGCTGTCGAGAATTCCTTCAGAGCACAACAAAATTCTATGTTGAGCATGATCAGATTGCTGGGTAAACGCGATCGAGCATTCTTCACCGAACACAATAATATCCCCGCCGTCAAAGCGCTGTTCGAGATCGGCGACCAAGAAATGATCGTCGACGCCTCAAATTCCGATGCTCTCATGAAAATCCTCAACGCTCTTCGTCCTCTCAACGGTCAACGCAAAAAAATCTTCTTCATCTTCTCCGGCAACTACCTCGCCTTTAAAAATTTCCTGGTCAGTCAAAAATTCGTCGAGGGAATCGATTTCGTCAACGCCATGCCGTTCGTCTCACATATCCTCGGCATGCCAACCGAATCTCATTCCATCGTTCGAGCCATGTAATATAATAACTCCCGGTCAATAAACTCAAGGAGGTGGTACAATGATCCACGTCTGCTACGGCTTATACGATCGCGACGGTCACTACTCCAAATTTGTCGGTACATCAATGGCGTCTGTGTTCGAGAACACCGACGCGGACATAACCGTCCACATCTTGCATGACAATACACTCACTACTGTAAACCGAGACAAATTCATTTATCTCTCGGGGCGATACACTCAGCACGTCCAATTCTATAATGTAGAAAATCTCGCCGCCAATCAAATTCTCCAATTCAAAAAGAACTTACCCTCTGTTCTTCAATCAAGTTACAGCATCGCAACTTTATATCGGCTCTTAATGCCCGCGCTTATTCCAACGTCAGTAACAAAGATCATTTATCTCGATGCAGATATTATCGTAAATCTTAACATCAACGAATTGTGGCAAACGGATATGAATGAGGCTCCACTTGCTGCCGTCCCTGAAATTGCAATTGACTTGGGATTTCATCAAAATAAATCTCAAAAATACCTGATCACCTCGGGCTTGGTCGATGAACAAAATTATTTCAATGCCGGAGTACTCTTGTTCGATTTGGAATATCTCCGTGAGCACCCGAATTGCCTTGAAGACGGATATAAATTCGTTTGCGAGCATCCTCAATGTCAACTTTTCGATCAAGACATCCTCAACTATTGTTTTGCGCGTCGCATGATGAAGCTGTCGGATAAATTTGATCGATTCATCAATACGGAACGTATGTTGCAATATAATCGCCGGAGTAAGAAAGCAATTTATCACTACGTCGCCAATTCTCTCCGGCTCGACTTAAATGATCAATTCAATCGGCTTTACTTCGACTACTTTACTAAAACACCGTGGTTCGATCTCGAGAACGTTGAAAGTGTCTTCAAAAGTGTTGACGTAATAAACAGAGCGTACGCAAACGTACTGGTTAATCTCACAAAGTTGTTCGGCAAACGCGACAGGGCATTCTTCACCGAACACAATAATATCCCTGCCGTCAAAGCGCTGTTCGAGATCGGCGACCAAGAAATGATCGTCGACGCCTCCAATTCCGACGCTCTAATGAAAATCCTCAACGCTCTTCGTCCTCCCGACGGTCAGCGCAAGAAGATATTCTTCATCTTCTCGGGCAGCTACCCGGCTTTTAAAAATTTCTTGGTTAGTCAAAAATTTGTTGAGGGCATCGATTTCGTCAACGCCATGCCGTTCGTCTCATATATCCTGGGCATGCCAACCGAATCTCATTCCATCGTTCGAGCCATGTAATATGATCTCTCCCGCGAAAGGGGTGATGCCGATGAATTATAAAGCCGCCGCGTAAATTTCTTCTATGAGGAGGAATGATCACTTTGATGTTCTTACTTGCACTGTCACCGATCTTGTGGCTGGTGCTCGCGCTCGCCATCATCAAAATGGCGCCTTGGAAAGCGTGCGTCGCCGCATTGATCATCTCGCTCGCCGCCGGCATCGGCGTCTGGAGCATGGAGACTCAGTACGCCATCGAAGCCGTGCTCGAAGGTCTCGCGCTCGCGTGCTGGCCCATCCTGTTAGTCATTATCGCAGCCATTTTCACTTATAATTTAGTGCTGCACACCAAAGCCATGGACACCATCAAGGAGATGCTCACCAGCGTCAGTCACGACAAGCGCGTGCTGATCCTCCTGATCGGTTGGGGCTTCGGCGGATTCCTCGAGGGCATGGCGGGCTTCGGTACCGCTATCGCCGTGCCTGCCGGTATGCTCGCCGGCATCGGCATCAACCCGATCCTGTCGGTCAGCGTCTGCTTGATCGCTAACTCCGTCCCGACCGCTTACGGCTCGATCGGCATTCCGCTCGTCACGCTCGCCAACGTCACCGGCTTCGATCCGATACAGCTGGCGACATTCACCAGCATGCAGCTCGGCGTGCTCACGTTGCTCTGCCCGTGGCTGATGGTCATCGTCACCGGCGGCTCGCTCAAAGCGCTCAAGGGCATGACGACCATGTGCTTGGGAGCGGGACTTGCGTTCTTCCTGCCCGAGTTTGCAATTTCCATGTTCGTCGGTCCCGAGCTGGCGGTTGTCGCGGGCGCTATCGTCACGATGGGGACGATCGTCGTGCTTGCCAAGAAATTCCCCGTCAACGATCCCGAGTATGCGATGCCCGACCAAGCCGAGGCGAAGATCGATTCGTCGAAGGCGCTCACCGCATGCATGCCCTTCATTCTGATCTTCCTGTTCCTGCTGTTCACCAGTAAACTCGTGCCGCCGATCAACTCTGCGTTGATGACAATCAAATCGAGCGTGCCGATCTACACCGGCGAGGGCGGCGCGCCTTACACGTTCGTTTGGGTCAACACCCCGGGCGTGCTGATTCTGTTGGCGGCGTTCATCGGAGGAAGCAAACAAGGCGCGTCGTTCGGAGAAATGTTCGGCGTGCTCGGCAAGACCATCAACGGATTGAAGTTCACCATGCTGACGATCATCTCGGTTATCGCGACGGCGAAGGTCATGGGCTACAGCGGCATGACGGGGCAGATCGCCGACACTGCGGTTGCGGCGACGGGTACGGCTTACCCGACGATTGCGGCGTTCCTTGGATCGGTCGGAACGTACATCACGGGTTCGGCGACGTCGAGTTGCGTGCTGTTCGGCAAGTTGCAGGTCATAGCGAGCCAAGCGATCGGAGCGAACGAGACAGTGCAAGCGTGGGTGGCGGCGGCGAACGCAACGGGCGCCTGCGCCGGCAAAATGATTTCTCCGCTGTCGATAGCGATCGGCTCGGCGGCGATCGGCGTGCAGGGCGCGGACTCTCAATTGCTGGCGTTCGCGGTCAAGTTCTACATACCGTTCGTGATATTCATGGGCGCGGTCGTGTACTTCGGTCAAGCGCTCATCGGTTGAAATTATTTTCGTATCGACAGATCATCAATGATAGTGCCGTCGACGGAGAAGCAGCGAAGGCGAAGCTCCTCGGCGTCGGCGTCGAGCACCAGATAATTATCCTTGGGAGTGGCGGCGACCTCGTCAAACGCCGCGCTGACTTTTTCTGTATATCTCTGATCACCGGCGAGCCCGCACATCACGTAAACGGGACCGTGATCAGATTTTTTTTGCTCGAAAATGTGTCCGCGATTGCGGTAGGTATGGAGGTGCCCCGTCAAAACCAGATCGATCCCAAACTCGTCGAACAACGGCATCAACCGATTGCCGACATCGCTGAACGTGTCCCGCATGTAATCAAAGATGTCCTTGTGCATGAGAACGATCCGCCACGGTCGATTGGCGTTCGCCACGTCCCGACGAAGCCAGTACGATTGAGCGTCCTCGAGCCCGGGCATCAACGGCTCAAGCTCGTCGAATTGAGTATTGAGCACGATGAAGTGAACCGCGCCGTAGTCGAATGAGTAGAAGCAGCCGTCAAATTTGGTTGAGCCGTTCGACGGTTGGACGAAGTGGTTGAGGTAGCCGACGGGAATGCAGTTCAACCAATTGACGGGCTCATAACACTCGTGATTGCCCATGACGGGCGCGAAGATTCTCGTCGATAACAATTGAGCGGCTCCGTCGTGCCAGCCGCGCCAGCCCGGAGCGTATTGACCGTTGTCGGTGATGTCGCCAATGACGGTGACCAGTTCGGCGTCGGGGAAATTTTTCGAGGCGAGGTCGGCGACGGATTTCCACACGCCGTAATCGACGCATTGACTGTCGCAGAAGATGAGCATTTGGAAGCGACCGAAGCCGGGCGTCGAAAGTTTTTTCCAATCGGTGGCTCGATCTCCGTCGATGATCCGATATTCGTAAACAGATTCGGGCTTAAGTTGATCGATCGTCGACGAGGCGATGAACAGATCTTCATATCGATTGACCGCCGGTCGGCTGATAAAAATTTGATCGTCGCCGATCATCTTGTACTCGATAAAAATATTTTTGATCGGCTCGGTCGAACGGAACATGAGAGTGCGCGACGTTCGGGGATCGGCGGTGATGATCTGTTCGACGTTCAGAGATAATTTTTTATAGCTCCGCGCGGATTCGGATGCCGCCTCAACGTTTGAGATTGACGGGAAGAATTTGGTGAGCCCGAGGGAGACGAGGAGCTTGAGAAATAATCGGCGCGGCATTGATTGATCCCTCCATGTTGATGTAAAATCCGTTCGAGGTGATATTATTGCGAGAAGAAAAGGTGACGATAATCGAGCTGCCGAACGACACGTCGACCGACGCAGGCATCATACCGTTCGATCAGATCGAAGGTCGTTATGTGTATTTCATCGAGGCGGACGGCATGTTCGTCGACGATAGAGCGCTCGAGATATTGGTGAGCGCGGCGGAGGCGGCGGGCGCAGACATCGTGCACTCGACGGCGTATGTCGAGCGCAACGGTGATGAGGTTTCGATCGTCAGGGATCAGCCGACGCTCAACGGTTTGATCGACGACAGAAATATTTTCGCCGCCGAGGGATTTCATCTGTTGCCGTCGCTCAACCTCTACCGCAAAGATTTTCTCGAGCGATGCCAATTGCGCTGTCGGGTGCCGAATGCCTTCTCATACGCCGCGTTCAATCTCGCCGACAGGATCATTTTCATCGACGATTATTTTTATGTCAAGAATGTCTCGACGCCCGCCGCCAATCACGATCCAAATGATCTTGTCGCCGACATCATGCACGACGAGTTTCGCTCGGGATTTCTGGTCACGAGCCAGCGCAAAAAACTTTGGAACGTCCAACTGCATTTGATTGACGAGTTCGCGCGCATCTGTCGCAAGCATGATTTGAATTGGTTCGCCTACGCCGGTACGTTGCTCGGTGCCGCTCGACATGGCGGGTTCGTGCCGTGGGACGACGACGTTGATCTTGCGATGTTCCGCCCCGATTATGAGCGTCTCAAAAAAATAATAGCCGAGGAGCTCAAACCCGAGTACTCGCTCGACTATTGGTATGATTACGCGGTTGAGGGCGAGAGCAATCCGCTCAAATTGCCGACGATCTCGCGAGAGGTTTTCGAATCGAATGCGTGGTGGCCGTCGGCGGCGAGCTACTTCAAAATCAGAGACAATCGGACGTCGATGATCGAATATCCCGATCGCCCCAACGTCAATCAAGGCATCGGCATTGATGTCTTTCCGCTCGATCCGATCCCGCCCTTCAGAGATCAACGGCACGCCGACGATTTCAAACACATCGCCGATCTGATGTTGGCGGTCAGCAATCCGAAATCGCTCAACATCAACGAGATGTCGTCGAAGGCTAAAAAATATTTCAAGGCGCTGATCAAAAAACCGTTCAGAGATCGCGCGCTCGAGTACGAAAAATTTTTGGCGGAGCATTGGTTTGAATCGGAGTACAGCGCGCACATCAATTCGATCTTCGCCTACCGTCGGGGGTATGAGTGGCGGACGGAGTATTGGCGCGAGCTCGTTGAGTTGCCGTTCGAGCGATTGAAGTTGCCCGCACCGATCGATTACGATAAAGTTCTGGCGGCGCATTACGGCGACTGGCGCGAGATGATCATTACGCACTCGCATGTTTCAACGCACAGTGCCGACATCTCGTATCGGGATTTTTTCAAACGGATCGCGCCGGAAATTCTCGGCAGAGCATTTCAATGACGGGAGGCATCGCGTTGACTGAAGAAAAATTTTCGCCAAGAGTGTCGGCGATCGTCTCGTCGAACGAGTTTAGTCGGGCGAGCGTTGAGAGTTTGCTCGCTCAAACCGTGACCGACATAGAGATAATCATCGTCGGCTCGACCGTTGAGCAGTTGAGTGATCCGAGGCTCAAGTATATTCCGGGGCAAAAAAATTTGAACGCGAACAGGAATGTCGGGCTCGAACGTGCAGTCGGCGAATATGTTTATCTGTTCGACGGCAACGGCATGCTCTTTGACAATGCGTTCGAAATTTTGTTGAGCGCGGCGGCAGAGTCGGGCGCCGACGTGATTCAATCTACCAACTTGGTTGAGCGCGAAGGCGAGGACGTTTCCATCGTCGGCGATCAAAATGTATTATCGCTCAACCTCTACCGTCGAGCGTTCCTGGAGCTGACCAATTTGAAATTCCCCGAAGCGATCGAAGATGATGAGCCGTTTCGTTATGCGGCGGAGGTCATGGCGCCGACCGTCGCCGTTATCGACGATTATTTTTACGTTCGAGATCGTCAACAACCTGTCCGCGCGGAGCGGGAGGCGTACGTCAAGGACATAGATCGCGATGAAATTCGTTGCGGCTTCCTTGTCACGACCCAACGCAAAAAACTGTGGAACGCTCAGATCAGATTGATCCTCGAGTTCGCGCGCGTCTGCCGCAAATATAATTTGAGGTGGTTCGCTCACTCGGGCACGCTGTTGGGCGCCGCTCGACACAAAGGATTTATTCCGTGGGACGACGACGTTGATCTGATGATGTTCCGTCCCGATTACGACAAGTTTGTAAAGGTTGCGCCGTCGGAACTCAAGCCCGAATTTTTTCTTGATCTCTGGTATGATTATCGATTGGAGGAAGAGAAGCCGGCGGGCGATGAGCACCTTCCAATGGTCAGCCGTCAGACGGTTGAAGAGATTCGGCAGAAGAATTGGTTTTGGCCGATCCGAGCTTGCTTTGCAAAGCTGCGAGACAACACCACGACGATGGTTCAATGGAAGGATCGAAAAAATGTCAATCAAGGCATTTGGATCGATATCTTTGCGCTCGATCCCGTCCCGCCTTTCGAGAACGACGTCGACAACAAGCATTTGATCAATTTCATGCTGGCGCGCGAGTTGAGGCTGGCGGCGGGCAATCCTCCGTTGGTCAGACAATTGCTTGAGGCGAACGAGAAATGCATCATGCCGATCGAGAAAATGTATCAACTGCTCGACATGCCGTTCCGCAATCGGGCGCTCGTGCTCGAGGCTCACATGCTCCGCACGTTTTATCAATCCGAACACGTTTCGACATTGGCGTTCTATAAGGGCGGCAGGCTGTTGAACACGCGTTGTCTCGAGCGGACGATTCGATTGCCGTTTGAGGAAGTGATGCTCGACTGCCCCGAGGATTTTGACGGGGCGCTGACATCTTGGTACGGGAACTGGCATGAGTTTTTGGTACAGCAATCGCACGTGTCATCGTCGACGGCGGATATTCCATACAAAAAATTTTTCGAGCTGATCTCGCCGGCGATCAAGGAGATGAAATTCTGATCGGCGCTGATCATTTCCTCGACGCGTGCACTTTGAAAACGAATTTCGGAAGGGCGAGCAGTCGTCCCGCGCGTTTGGGTTGGAGCATCGCCCTGAACAACCATTCGAGTTTGGCGCGTTGTATCCAAAGCGGCGCCCGCTTCATCACGCCCGCCATCACGTCGAACGTCCCGCCCACGCCTATCGACACCGGTACGTTGAGTTCGTCCATATGAGCCGCGAGCCACTTCTCCTGCTTGGGCACTCCGAGCGCGACCAACAACAGATCGGGTTGTGCTCGTTTTATTTGCTCGATGATCGACTGCTCTTCGTCGGCGCTGAAATATCCGTTGCGCGTCCCGACGATCGATATCCCGGGATAAAGTTGCTCCGCCTTGAGCTTCGCCTTGTCTGCGACGCCCGGCGCCGAGCCGAAGAAAAATATCTTGCGTCCCGCCGACGGCGCCCGTCTCATGATCTCCTGCGCCAGATCGTAGCCGGCAACTCGTTCGGGCATGTCGGCGCCCAAATGGTGAGCCGCCCATACCGTTCCTGCTCCGTCGGGCACAACCAGATCAGCTCCGTTGAGGATCGAGCGCAACTGATCGTCGTGCGTGGCGTTCATCAACATCTCGGCGTTGGCGGTCGCGATCAGGTGAGGGCTCCGCGCGGAAAAAAATCCTTCGACGCGAGCAAGAGCCTCGTCCATGGTCACGGGGTCGACGCCCACTCCCAATATCTCTACTCTGTCTCTCATAAAATTGTCCTATCGAAAAAAGTTTACACTCACATCGCGCCGGGCATGGGCAACGATCAACCGGAAAACCAAAAAGGATCGTCGCCCCGTCCGTTGAGCCCTCCGCTCATCAACGGTTGAGCATCGACCAGAGGATCAGAGCGAGCCGCCGCGCGAGTTGGCGGGCGCCCATTTTTCCCCGTCGCCCCACCCGTTGAGCCCTCCGCTCATCAACGGTTTGACATCTAACACAGGGAGAAGGGCGAGCCGCCCCATGCCGAGGCGGGCGCCCATTTTTCCCCGTCGCCCCGTCCATTGCTCCCTCCGCTCATTAACGGTTGAGCATCGACCAGAGGGAGAAGGGCGAGCCGCCGCGCGAGTTGGCGGGCGCCCGAT
>JAFUXN010000036.1 GCA_017477125.1 Selenomonadaceae bacterium | reverse complement strand
TTTATTGGGGCACGCAACCATGGGCGGAAGGGGCGACGATGAAAGTACGGGCGACCGCCTTTCGAAGGGGGCGGCGCGCCCTTTTTTCATTGGGGCTAAAGATTTTATCGTGGCGCCAAACCATGGACGCAAGGGGAGACGAGTAAAAGTTAGGGCGCCCGCCTGCTCGCGGGGCGGCGCGCCCTTTTTGTATTAGAGGCTAAAGATTTTTATTGGGGCGCGCAACCATGGACGAAGGGGCGACGATCAAAATTTAGGACTCAGTTCAATGAGATGTTTGAGGCTGTGCGTCAACGGTTGAGCCTCATCTTCCGTCACCAGCACCGTGTCTTCGATCCTCAAGCCGCCCACGTCCACGATGTATATCCCCGGTTCGTCCGTCACCACCATGCCCGCCGCCAACGCCTCGCACTTACTCAACCTCGACAGCCGCGGCTCCTCATGTATTTCGAGCCCCACACCATGCCCCAATCCATGCGTAAAATATTTTTCAAGTCCGTGCATCGACAGGACGTCGCGGACTTTTTTATCGACCGATTTGCCCGACGCTCCCACTCGAATTTCTCTCAATCCATGCAGTTGAGCATCGAGCACCGCATCATACAGCCGCCGTTGTTCATCGTTCGCGCGCCCCACCATCACCGTCCGCGTGATATCCGAATGGTAGCCTTTGAACACCGCTCCAAAATCCATCGTCACAAACTCGCCATCGACGATCAATTTCTCCGACGCTCGAGCATGCGGATAACTCCCGTTGAGCCCCGACGCCACGATCGTTTCAAACGCCGGTCGTTCCGATCCCAATCGCCTCATCTGATGTTCGAGCTCCGCGGCTATATCGATCTCCCTCACGCCCGCGCGGATATGGTTGAGCACTTCGCCGAACGCCCGATCGGCTATCGAACACGCCCGCTTGATCAGCTCGATCTCGCCGCCGTCTTTGATCTGTCGAAGCGGATTGAGATCGATCGAAACAAATTTACAATCGGGCAGGAGCTCCCGTAGTTTGGCATGTTGATCGAACGTCATAACATTGCCCTCGAACCCGACCGTCGACAGATTGATCGCTTTCAATCGATCCGCCACCATTTTGATCAGCCCGTCCTCGTGCTTGACGATCTCGAATTGCGGACTCTCAACTCGCGCTTGATCATCGTATCGCCCATCGGTGATCAGCAGTTTGTGTTGTCGGTCGACGATCAGAACGGTGCTGTCGCCGGTGAAGCCGCTGAAGTATCGAACGTTGACGGGCTTGCTGACGAGTACACCGTCGAGCTCCTTGTCGTCGAGCAACTTGATCAATCGAGCGAGCCGCGACATCATACGACACCTCCGAGCTTGCGGACGGCGATATCGAGCGCGGCAAGATAACTGTCGACGCCGAAGCCCAAGACCTGACCCATCACGACGGGAGCGATCACCGATTGATGACGAAACTCCTCTCGAGCGTGGACGTTGGAGATGTGAAGCTCAATGACGGGCACATCGACCGAGGCGATCGCGTCGCGAAGGGCGATGCTGTAGTGAGTGAAGGCGCCCGCGTTGAGTAGAATGAAGTCGTAGCGATTGCGGGCGTTCTGAATCGCCGTCACCAGTTCGCCTTCGATGTTCGATTGCATGAAAGCGATCTCGTCAACGTCGAGCTGAGCGGCGCGGGCGCGGAGCATGTCGTTGATGTCGTCGAGCGTGGTCGAGCCGTAGATTTCGGGCTCGCGCGTCCCCAACATATTCAAATTCGGTCCGTTCAATACCAATATGCGTTTCAAATCAATTCCTCCTCAAAATAAAAATCCCGCCCCATGGTCGGCGGGAGGAAAATCTTAGTAGAGAATGCCAAACTTGAGCTCGCCGCGCACCGTGTCAATGTCTTCGAGATCGAGCTGACTGACCTTCGCAAAGCCGTTGCCCTTACTCAACCGCTCGACCAAACTCTGTAACTGCTCGGGCGTGCCTTGAATCTCCATCGTCACCGTGCCGTCGTCCATATTTTTGACCCAACCCGTGATCCCGCGCTTCTTCGCCTCCGTCTGCACGAAGAACCGAAACCCGACGCCCTGCACTCGACCGTGCGCGCGCCCCGCCTTGCGAATCTTGTTCGTCATGTCCATGTCAATCGGAGCCTCCTCTTCGTCCTCACCGTTGAACAATTTATTGAGCCAATCCTTCAGAGAACTAATCATAATGCATCACCTGTTCTCAGCAACGACCACCGTTCGACCTCTCGCGCCGTTTTGATCCTCACCAATTGTTGAGCGTGCGGCGCCGCGTCGATCGCATTGCCCTCCTCGTCGAGCATCGAATCCAACCGTTGAATGAAGGTCGCGCCCGTCGGCTGCAACACTTCTATCAATCGCCCGACCTCTATCTTGCCGCGCTGCTCGACCAATGCTTCTCCCGTCGCTCGATCATACTCTCGAACGATCCCAAGGAACTGCGCCGTCCGATCAGATTTCGATTGCGACGTGATCATCGTGC
This sequence comes from Selenomonadaceae bacterium, assembly GCA_017477125.1. Classification (GTDB taxonomy): domain Bacteria; phylum Bacillota; class Negativicutes; order Selenomonadales; family Selenomonadaceae; genus Quinella. Next base: position 19,208 of record JAFUXN010000036.1, on the reverse strand, counting down.
CGTCGGGGTCGTCGATAAAAAATCCCGTCGTGAACGGTCGATGCGCCGTCTTGTCGAGCTCCTCCATCCAATCCGCGCGGATCGAAAATCGATCGGGATCATCGTAATAAGCATCGATCGCTTGTCGATACACCTTGACGGTCGACGCCACATAATGGACGGACTTCATTCGACCCTCGAGCTTCAAACTGTCGACGCCGCTTTCAATCGCTCGATCGAGACAGCCGAGCAGGCACAAGTCTTTCGAGTTCATCACATACGCGCCGCGCTCGTCCTCGCCGACATCGAAATGCTGATCGGGACGCGTCTCCTCGACGAGTGAATAACGCCAACGACACGAGTGAGTGCAACGCCCCTGATTGCCGTCGCGCCCCGTCAAGTAGTGCGACAGCCAACACCGTCCCGAATACGACAAACACATCGCGCCGTGCACAAACATTTCAAGCTCGACGGTTGAGCGTTGTCGAATGCATTTGATCTCGTCGAACGACAGTTCCCGCGCCAGAACGATCCGCGACGCGCCGAGCTCATGCCATGCGTTGACCGCTTGCCAATTGGTGGTGTTGGCTTGAGTGCTGACGTGGAGTTGCGTGCGCTTGGCGCTCGATTTGGCGACCGAAAACAATCCGAGGTCGGAGATCAAAACCGCATCGACGCCGATCCGATCGAGGAACGCAATATAATCGGCGGCTCGCTCGAGATCATTGTTGTGCGCGAAAATGTTGACGGCGACATAAATTTTCCTGTCGAGCGCGTGAGCGAAGTCGACCGCCTCAATGAGCTCGTCGCTACTAAAGTTATCGCCGAACGCTCGAAGGCTGAAGTGCTTGCCGCCCACATACACCGCATCGGCTCCGTAGATCAACGCCGCCTTCAACTTCTCGAGATTGCCCGCCGGCGCCAACAACTCAACTTTCCTGATGGCGATCACCTACCGATATTGATTGACGAGCTCAAGATGCTCCTCATACGTGTTCGAATAATGATTGTGCCCGCGACGATCCGCCACGAAGTACAGATAATCGGTGTCCGCAGGATTCAACACCGCCTCTATCGCCGCCATGCCCGGGTTGGCGATCGGTCCCGGCGTCAATCCGAAATGCTGATAAGTGTTGTACGGCGAATCAACCTCGGTGTCGGCGATCGTCACGTCTTCCTTCGGCGCGTCCATCAGATATTGCAACGATGCATCGGTCTGCAACGGCATGCCGATCGACAATCGTTTGAAGAACACCTGCGCCACGATCGGGCGATCCTCCGCAAATCGACATTCCTTCTCGACGATCGATGCCAACGTGATCAGATCGTAGATCGATAAGCCGACATCTTGAGCGCGTCGACGGAGCGTCGGGGTCAACCGCTCGTCAAAGTCCTCCGCCATCAGGTTGAGGATCGTCCCAACCTCAACGTCGCTCTCGACCGTGTACGTGTCGGGGAACAAGAAGCCCTCGCACGGGTAAAACGTGTTCGCCCGCTTCTCCATGTAGTAGTACGGCGCAAAATGCTCCGCCGCTCGCAAAAATTCTTCGCCGTCCGCAATCCCGACGTCCTCGAGCCGCCGCGCTATGTCCTTGACCGTGAACCCCTCGGGAATCGTGAACTCCACATACTCCTGTTCGCCTTCCAACAATCGAGCAAACACATCATCATATGTCATGCCCGTCTTGAAATTGTAGGTGCCGACCTTCAATTGATCGCCGTAGCCGTGGAGCTTGACGAGCAATCGAAACCGCAACGCGCTGTCGATCACGCCCTCGCGTTCGAGCGCCCGACCGATCTCTCGCGCGTCCATGCCGGGACGAATCTTCATGTGCACCCGTTGACCGGGCTCGACATCAACCTTACTGCCGTCGGGAAGGAACGCCCACAATCCGATCGCCGCCAACATCACTGCCGCCACCGCCGCGATCACTATGTTGCGGAACGACATGAGATCGTTGATCCAATCGATCAGATCGTTGAACCACTCTGCAATCTGCTCGAGGTACGGGTTGAGCGAGTTGGGGATCGGAAGTTCGAGCTTGCCGAGCCAACTCTTGAGCTTGTCGAGCAGACTGCCGCCATCATCTGGCTTCATCGACAGTCTCTTCCTCGTCGAATAGTCGGTCGTACGCCGCCTGCACCTTCTCGAACTCCTCATCCGTCGGCTCGACGTACAAATCTTCGCCTTCATCGTCCAATATGATCTTGGCGATGATCACCTCGGGCTCGTAATCGTCTTCGGGCTCGTCCTCAAGCAGCTCGACCAGGATCGCGAACCGTTTGTTGTCGACGGGAATGATCACTTCCTCCGTGTAGAGGTACACATTGCCCTCGTCATCGACCATCTCAACCACCGTGCTCTCGTCCTCGACGGGTGCCGACGGATTATTTTTCTTCTTCGACATTGTTTGCTCCTTTCAATGCTATCGAATCGAGATATCCCTGCAGAATGAACACCGCCGCCAACTTGTCGACGACCCGCTTGCGCTTGGCTCGACTGACATCAGCTTCGAGCAGTGCACGTTGAGCCGCGACGGTCGTCAACCGCTCGTCCCAAAATACGATCTCGATCGCAGGGAACTCCGCGCGGAACTTGTCGGCGAAATCTCTGACGACCTTGCAACGCTCGCCCTCGGTGCCGTTCATATTTTTCGGCAGCCCCATCACCGCCGTATCGATCTCATATCGCTCAATGAGCTCGCTCAACCGTTTGAGATCGTCGCGAATGATCGAGCGGCGGAGAGTATCAAGCCCTTGCGCCGTCAAACCCAACGGATCGCTCAACGCAAGCCCGATCGTCTTGTTGCCGATGTCGAGCCCGAATGCGCGCGTCACTTCTTGCTCTCCAGATACGTGCGAACCAATTCCTCAAGCAGTTCGTCGCGCTCGACCTTGCGGATTGTACTGCGGGCATCGAGATGGCTCGTGATGTAAGCGGGATCGCCCGACAGCAGATAGCCGACCAATTGATGCACGGGATTGTAGCCCTTCTCGATCATCGCCTGACATGCGTTTCGAATGACGGTCTCGGCTCTGTTCTCGTCGACGCCGAACTTAAACATCATCGTCTCGTCGTTCATTTGATCACCCCGTTCGTCATGGATTTTGTATGATATACTCCGCGATCTGCAACGCGTTGAGCGCCGCGCCCTTCCTGATCTGATCGCCGCACACCCAGAAGTTGAGCCCGTGCTCGATCGAATAATCTTTGCGGAGACGTCCGACCTCAACATCGTCCTTGCCCGACGTCAGCAGCGGTTGAGGATAGATCATATTGTCGGGATCGTCGCGAAGAATTACGCCTTCGAATTTGTTGAGAGCCTCGCGCGCCGCCTCCAAACTCACCTCGTCTTCGAACTCGACGTTGACCGACTCGGCATGGCTTCGATAGACGGGAACGCGAACGGTCGTGGCGGTGATGCGCATCGCGTCGTCCTCCATGATCTTCTTGGTCTCGTCGATCATCTTGATCTCTTCCTTGGTGTAGAGATTATCTTTGAACACGTCGATCTGCGGCAGGAGATTGAACGCGATCTGATAGTGCTTGTCGAGCGACGCGACCGGCAAAACTTTCGGCTCAACCTCGCGCCCGTTGACGATGGCATCAATCTCCGTCTCAAGCTCCTGCATGCCCTCGCGCCCCGCTCCGCTCACCGCTTGGTACGTCGACACCACCACGCGCTTGATCTTCGAAATGTCGTAGAGAGGTTTGAGCGCCATGACCATGATGATCGTTGAGCAGTTCGGATTGGCGATGATGCCCTTGTGTCGAGCGATCGCTTGAGGATTGACCTCGGGCACGACCAGAGGAACCTCGGGGTCCATTCTGAAATTGCTCGAGTTGTCAATGACGACCGCTCCCGCTTTGACCGCGGCGGGCGCGAACAATTTGCTTGCGGCTCCGCCTGCGAACAGCGCAAAGTCGATGCCCTCAAATGAATTGTCGGTTGTCTCCTCGACGGTGTATTCGCGTCCCATGAAATCGATCTTGCGTCCCGCCGAGCGGCTCGACGCCAGCAGTTTCAATTCGCCAAACGGAAATTGCCGCTCCTCTATCAGCTTCAAAAATTCCTGTCCGACTGCTCCCGTTGCTCCGACTATCGCGGTGTTGTATTTCTTCATCGATTGTCCTCCACACAAAATTTTTGTCGACCGTAAATGATCAGTCGAGCAGTTTATCGAGCCCGACCGTCAAGCCCGTCAGCGATCGCACCCGCTTGCACGCGAGCACCACCCCGGGCATAAACGATTCCCGATTGATCGAGTCGTGCCTGATCGTCAGCGTCTGTCCGAGCCCGCCGAAGATCACTTCCTGATGCGCCACATATCCCGGCAGTCGAACGCTGTGAATGCGAATGCCGCCGACCTCTCCGCCGCGCACTCGATCGATCTTCTCAACTTCGTCGGGATGCCCTTGACGATGCTCGGGGCGAACGCCGTTGATCATCTTCGCCGTCAGCGCCGCCGTCCCCGACGGTGCATCGAGCTTCTTGTCGTGATGCAACTCTATGATCTCGACGTCGGGAAAATATTTTGCCGCCTCGACCGCCATCTTCATCATCAACACCGCGCCCAATGCGAAGTTCGGTGCGATGAATGTCGGCGTCGATTGCTTGAGCGATTCCGCGCGGATCAGATCGAGCGCGTCATCGGATAAGCCCGTCGTGCCCACCACCGGCGACACCTTATGTTTGAGCGCGGTCATGACATTGTTGAACACGACCGCAGGCTGAGTGAAGTCGACCATGACGTCGGGCTGATGAGTGTCGAGCGCACGGTCGAGATCGGTTTCGATGGGAATGTTTAGCGTCTTACGTCCGAGGAGTTCTCCAATGTCGGACGCCGAGATCGCATCGACGGCGCCCACCAGCTCGAGTTCGGGATCGTTGAGCACCGCTGCCGCGACCGTCAAACCCATTCGCCCGTGCGCGCCGTTCACCAATACTTTGATCAATGTGTTCGCCTCCGTTTTAGTGCGAATCCCTTCTATCAATAATAATATTTGCCTATTCTATATTACCGCCGCCCAAACTGCAAACATTTTCTGTCGATTGACTTCAATCATGATTTCTGCTACGCTGATTCGAAATTTCGAGAGGGGGCTCGGCGATGGCTGAACGGCTCGACGATCTGATGTTGAGGGGGCGACGGATCATTCAGCGCGACGGAGAATTTTGCTTCTCGATCGACTCGGTATTGCTCGCTCACTTCCCGCGGCTCAAATCAAAACTCAACGTGCTCGACCTCGGCACAGGCACCGGCGTGATCCCGTTGCTGATCGCCGACGACGTCGCTCACATTCACGCCATCGAGCTCAATCCGATCATGGCGCAGACCGCTCGTCGCAGCGTCTCGCTCAACGGACTTGACGATCGGATCACGATCATCGAAGGCGACTATCGAGAGCTCAAAAATTTTTTCCGTGCAGAGTCGTTTGATCTGGTGACGGTCAACCCGCCGTATCGTGCGCTCGGCTCGGGAGAGGTCAATCGCTCGACGGGCATCGCCAATGCTCGACACGAGTTCACCGCCACGCTCGACGATGTGATCTCCGCCGCTCGATTTGCGTTGAAGTTTGGCGGGACGCTTTGCATGATCCACATCGCCGAACGGCTGTGTGAGATCGTCGACAGCCTTCACCGACATCAACTTGAGATGAAACGCCTTCAATTGATCCAAGCGAAAGCCGATCGTCCGCCGACGTTGATGCTGATCGAAGCGAAGGTCGGCGCACACAGCTCGCTAAAAATCTTGCCGCCGCTGGTCGTTCATAACGCCGACGGCTCATATACCGAGGAGATTAAAAAAATCTATGGACTCTAAGAATTTCAAAGGGCGATGCCCGTCAGCGTTTGGGCTCCGAAGGGCGATGCCCGTCACCGTTTGGTTTTCGAAGGGCGATGTCCTTCAGCGTTTGGTTTTCGAAGGGCGCTGCCCGTCACCGTTTGGTTCCGAAGGGCGATGCCCGTCAGCGTTTGGGTTTCGAAGGGCGATGCCCCTCAGCGTTTGGTTCCGAAGGGCGATGCCCGTCAGCGTTTGGGTTTCGAAGGGCGATGCCCGTCACCGTTTGGTTTTCGAAGGGCGGTGCCCTTCACGTCGTTTGGCTCCGAAGGCGCTGACCTTTAATATTTTTTATGAGGTGGGCATTATGGTTGAGAGCAAAACTTTATACTTATGCGCGACGCCCATCGGCAATCTCGATGACATGACGTTTCGCGCCGTCGACATTTTAAAATCCGTCGACTTCATTGCCGCCGAGGACACTCGCCACACGCGCAAGCTCCTGGCGCACTTCGACATTCATACGCCGCTCGTCCGCTGCGACGCCAACAATCAATCGACCGTCGGCGCCAAGCTGATTGATCGCATGCTCAACGGTGAAAGCGCCGCGCTCGTCACCGACGCCGGCACTCCCGCCATCAGCGATCCCGGCGCCGCTCTCGTTCGTCTCGCCATCGACCGCGGCATCGTTGTCGTTCCGATCCCCGGAGCATGCGCCGCCGTCAATGCGCTCATCGCCTCCGGTCTCGACACCGATCGCTTCACGTTCATCGGTTTCCTGCCGTCGAAGAACCACTGCAAACTTTTGGACGGGCTCAAAGATCGTCGCGAGACCATGATCTTCTACGAGGCGCCCCATCGTTTGGCGCGGACGTTGGAAAAATTATTTGAGGCGTTCGGCGCTCGACGCATCACCATCGCCAGAGAGCTCACCAAAATCCATGAGGAGTTCATTCGCGGACGGTTGGGAGCGATTTCCGTCGACGAGCCGCGCGGCGAATTTGTGCTGGTGGTCGAGGGCGCCGACGAGCCCGAGCCCGTCAAAGAAATTCTCGACACTGATGTGTTGAAAGTCTATAATGAATTGATTAGCGGCGGCGTCGAACGCAAGGAGGCGATGCGGTTGACAGCAAAACGATTCGCACTCAGCCGACGCGACGTTTATCAATTGATCGTAAAGGAGATTGAACCGCTTTGAGTATCATGTTCAAGGGCGTAATCGCCGGCAATCATTTCATCACCGAAAATCTGCTGTCGGGCTTGACGCGCGACGGAGCCGTCGACCCGAAAGAGTACTGCGTCGCCGACACCACTCAAGAGCTCTGTAACGAGTGGGCGCGCAAATTTCATGTCCGCACGACGACCAACCCGATCGATTTCGTATCGAGTGCGGCGATTTTGATCTTCTCGTTCCATCACGATGCGCTCGACGGGATCATGCGAAAGATCGGTCCGAAGATCAATCGCGACACGCTGATCCTGTCGGCGATGCATAGGACGAAGATCGCGGACATCGAACGCTATCTGCCCCATCATCAGATCATTCGCTTGACGCTCAATCCGTCGGTGGTGAGCGGCGCGGGCGTGGGAGCGTTCGCCGCCAATCGAAATGCGACGGTCGATGCCAAGAGCGCGGCGCAGATCATCATCAAAAATTTGGGCTCGATGATCGAGGTCGAGAGCGAAGAGCAGCTCGAGGACATGCGCAATTTCATACTCGCCAACACATTCATGTCGTATCTGACAGTTAAATCGATGGTCGACGCGGGACGCAAGCTCGGGCTGTCGACGAAGGACGCGGGCTTTATCGCCGACAAAATTCTCGGCGGCGCGGTCAAGACACTCGTGGAGGATCGCCAGCGCGGGATCGCCATGCTCCAGCAGGCATATCAGAAGGACATTCTCAACGAGGCGATTGCGCTCATCAGGACGTATGGGATTTATGATTCGGTCGACAAGGTGATCACGAAGGACGACTTCATTGAGCCGGAGGTCAAGCGTCCCGCGCCCCGATACAAATGGCTCGAGCGTTGAACCGATCCGCGCGGAGGTGTTAGCGATGTTCAATCGAAAAAATTTTGGGCGGCTGATGTTTGGAGCGTTGATGATCGGCAGTCTGATATCGATGCCGGTCTCTGCAGCCGACGTTAATGCCGACGAGACCGAGCGTCTGATCGCGGCGGCAGAGAAGATCAACGATGGCAATAAATTTTTCGATGCGGGAGAGTATGAGCGGGCGATCACTCTGTACAACGAGGCGATCGAGCTCAACCCCAACGATGCGACGTTCTACTATAATCGCGGCAGTGCTTATGACGGCGTGGGCGAATATCAATTGGCGCTCGCCGACTTCAACAAAGCGATCGAGCTCGAGCCCGACAACGCCGACATCTACAACAATCGGGGGCTGGCTTACGAGCATTTGAACCGGCTCGACAATGCGTTGGCGGATTACGATCAAGCGATCAAGCTCAACCCCAAGTATGCGAATGCGTACCACAATCGCGGGAATGCGTACTTTGGTTTGAAGCAGTATGAGAAGGCGATTGCCGATTACGATCAAGCGATCAAAATCAATCCGAGCTACGCGAACGCGTACTACAGTCGGGGCAATGCATACCACTCGCTCAATCAGTATGACAAGGCGTTGGAGAATTACAGTCGGACGATCAAGCTCAACCCGAACGATGCGAATGCGTACTACAATCGAGGGAATGCGTATGATGATCTGAAGGATTATCGGAAGGCGATCGCGGACTACGACAAAGCGATCAAGCTCAATCCGAACGATGCGACGCTCTACTACAATCGAGGGAACTCGTATGCGGACCTCAAGGAGTATGGCAAGGCGATAGCGGATTTTGATAAAGCGATCGAGCTCGAGCCGCGATATGCGAGTGCGTACAACAATCGGGGCAATGCTTATTACAATCAGAAGGAGTACGGCAAGGCGATAGCGGATTTCGACAAGGCGATCGCGTACAACTCGGGGAACGCGGCGGCGTACAACAATCGGGGCAATGCTTATTACAATTTGAAGGAATATGAGCGTGCGATCGCCGACTTCGACAAAGCGATCGAAAACAATCCCGGGAGCGCGACGGCGTACAACAATCGAGGGAATGCGTATTACAATTTGAAGGAGTATCGGAAGGCGATAGCGGACTTCGACAAGGCGATCGAGCTTGAGCGTCAGTATGCGGGTGCGTACAACAGCAGGGGCAATGCGCATTACAATCTGAAGGAATACGATAAGGCGATAGCGGATTTTGATAAGGCGATCGAATACAATCCCGGGAATGCGTCGGCGTACAACAACAGAGGAGATGCGTACTATGATCTGGAGGAGTATGCAAAGGCGATAGAGGATTACACGAAGGCGATAGGGCTTGATCCGAAATATGCGGTGGCGTACAACAATCGAGGGATCAGCTACGGGAATCTGAAGCAATATGAGAAGGCGATCGCCGATTTCACCAAGGCGATCGAGCTCAATCCGAGATATATTTTGGCGTACAACAATCGAGGCGCGTGCTATCAAGCGTTGGGGGAGGCGGCGAAGGCTCAAGCGGACTTCGACAAAGCGAAATCACTCCGCAACTGATCGGAGGGCTCGTCATGAAAAAATTCTTCCTCACCCTTGCGTTGATGCTCTCGACGTGGAGCTCGACGGTCTTCGCCTCGGTTGAGACTTATGTCGGCACGGGCGAATATACCATGAGCGAGTACGAAACGCAGAACGTCGCTCAACAACGCGCCAAGGCTCACGCCGAACGCAACGCTCAAGAGCAAGCCGGCATTTTTATCCGCAGCCGTTCGAAGATGGAGAATTTCAAGCTGACGGAAGACGAGATCACCACAATGACCGCCGGCATCGTCAAAATCCTCGACGTCGACATTCAACCCGTCATCGTCGACAAGAGCACATTCAAATTCATCGCGACGGTCACGGTCACCATCGACACGAATGAGATCAATCATTGGCTCGAGCGCGAGGCTCAAGAACGATTGAATCTGATCGAGCAGAACAAAGAGTTGCGTCGCAAGAATGAAGAGCAGGAACGGGAGATCGCTCGCCTCAAAAAGATGATCGAAGGCGCGTCAACCGATCAGCAGAAACTTGAGCTCGAACGGAAATTCAATCAGGCGGATAATGAGTTCCTCGCCATTGAGAAACTTCGAGAGGGCAATCGATTGAAGGATCACAACGCGGCGTTGGCAGCCTATACGGAGGCGGTCGAGCTCAATCCGAAATTGGCGATGGCATATAACAATCGCGGCTACACTTACACGGAGCTTGGTCGATACGAGCTTGCGATGTCCGATCTCAACAAGGCGCTTGAGCTCGAGCCCAAACTGGCGATAGCGTACAACAATCGTGGCAGAGTGTTTTCGCGTTGGAATCAATATGAGCATGCGATCGCCGACTACAATAAGGCGCTCGAGCTCAATCCCAATTACGCGACGGCGTACAACAATCGCGGCTACACTTACGATGATCTGAAGGAATATGATCGAGCGGTATCGGATTACACTCGGGCGATCGAATTGAACCCGACGTTTGCGATGGCGTACAACAATCGCGGCTTTACCCTTATGAAGATGAAGGAGTATGAGCGGGCGATATCGGATTTCGACAGAGCGATAGAGTTGAATCCGAAATTTGATTGGGCGTACAACAATCGAGGGACGACGTATCTGTTGATGGCTGATCTCGGACGAGCGTTGGCTGATTTCAACAAGGCGATCGAATGCAACCCGAACTATGTCAAGGCGTACAACAATCGTGGGATGGTGTACAAAGTTCTCGGCGACGCGGCTCGTGCTCAAGCTGATTTTGACAAAGCCGCATCTCTCGGAGGTTGATGAGCATGTTTGATCGGAAGTTGATTCGGAAGCTGATAGCGTCGGCGTTGCTGGCGGGCTCATTGATCCTCACGTCGGTGGGCGACGCGGAGATCAAGATGTATGAGGGCGCGGGCAAGTACATTGCTTGCGATTATGACAGCATCGATGTTGCGAAGTTGAGAGCGAAGGCGCGAGCGGAGCAGGCGGCGAAGGATCGCGCGGGCGTATATCTTGCGTCGTACTCTCGAGAGAAAAATTTTCGTCTGACCGATGACGAGATTTATACGATCACAAACAACATTGTTGAAGTGTTGGAGGTAGAGTATAAATCGCAGCCGTTTGATGTGGACGGTGAGCCCGGCGTGATGTACGTGGCGAACGTTCGAGTGAACATCGACACGGACGGGATCGCCACTTATCTCAAGTTCGACGATCGTAAGAAGCAGACGGTGGTGGAGCAGAGCAAGGAAGCTCGGAAAGCTGATGCAGAGAACGACGCAAAGGTCGAAGATTTGAGGAAGCGCGTGGGCGGAGCGAAGACGGCAGAGGAGGAGGCTCAGCTCAGGCGGGAGTACGAGCAAGCGGATCAACAGTTTCGCGCCAATCAGAAGCTCGAAGAGGGCAATCAGCTGTACTATGGAGGGAAGTACGAAGAGGCGATCAAAAGATACAACGAGGCGCTTAAGCTCGATCCGAAATATGCGTTTGCGTACAACAATCGCGGCAATGCTTACAAGCATCTGAAACAATACGAGCGAGCGATTGCCGACTTCAACAACGCCATCGAGCTTGATCCGAACGATGCGGTGGCGTACAACAATCGCGGCTTAGCTTACGGGAATTTGAAGCAATACGAGCGAGCGATCGCCGACTACAACAAAGCCATCGAACTTGATCCGAAATGTGCGATAGCGTACAACAATCGCGGGAATGCTTACGATGATCTCAAGCAATACGACCGAGCGATTGCCGACTACAACAAAGCCATCGAACTCGATCCTAAAGATGCGGTGGCGTACAACAATCGCGGCGGCGCTTACGATCACCTCAAGCAATACGACCGAGCGATCGTCGACTACAACAAAGCCATCGAACTTGATCCTAATTTGGCTCAGCCGTACTACAATCGCGGTTTAGCTTATGGGAATCTGGAACAATACGAGAGAGCGATAGAGGATTTCACTCGAGCGATCGAAATCAATCCGAAATACATTTTGGCGTACAACAATCGCGGCGGCGCTTACGGGAATCTTAAGCAATACGACCGAGCGATAGAGGATTTCACTCGAGCGATCGAAATCAATCCGAAATACATTTTGGCTTACAACAATCGCGGTTACTGCTACAAGGCTCTTGGCGACACCGCCCGAGCTCAAGCCGATCTCGACAAAGCCGCTTCCCTCTCCAAATGATCGGAGGCTGATGGACATGAAAAAATTCTTCCTCACCCTCGCGCTGATGATCTCAATGTTGAGCTCAACGGTCAATGCCGCCGACGTCCACACCCTCATCAACAACGCGCCGCTCACCCCAACCTACTCCTCTTTCGAGCCCTGCAACGAGATCGTTTACAACACTCTCAATCGCATCACTCGAGATTGGATGACCACTTACGACAAGGTCAAAGTCTGCTACGATTACCTCATCGAATCATGCTACTACGGCGATAACCGTACCATGAACCTCTATCCCGCCGACACCCCCGACGAAGGCGCAATCCTCGCCTACTGCATGTTGAGTGAACACGTCGGCGCATGCGATCATTACTCATGTGCGTTCGCCGCTCTCGTCAGAGCGATCGGATTGAACTGTTATACCGTCTACGGTCAAACGTCTCGAGCGGACGGAGGCATGACCGGGCACATCTGGACGGTGATCAACATCGACGGCACCGAGTACGTGTTCGACCCGCAGATCGATGACAACATCGCCGGCGGAGGTCCGACCGGCTACTATCGATTCGGCGTGACGTATGACGAGGTTGCGGGCTGCTACGCTCATTTCTACAACAATCATTACTTCCGTCCAATCCGTTATTGAGAGGAGGCTCCGATCATGTTGAGGAATTTATTCGCCGCATTGATGATGCTCGGCATCTTGCTCGTCGCGCCGACCGTCAATGCCGCCGTCGAAACGTACACCGGTATTGGCGAGTACACCATGAGCGAGTACGAAAATCAGAAAATCGCTCACCAACGCGCTCAAGCCAACGCCGAACGCAACGCTCAAGAGCAAGCGGGTTTATTCATACGTTCGCAATCGAGACTTGAAAACTTCAAACTGACGCAGGACGAGATCATCACGATGACCGCCGGCATCATCAAAATTCTCAACGTCGACATTGAACCGTTCATAATCGACAAGCATACACTCAAGTTCGTCGCGACGGTGACGGTGAAAATCGACACGGCGGAGATCGATCGTTGGCTCGAGAAGGAAGCGCAGGAAAGATTTGAGCTCGTTGAGCAGAACAAGGAATTGCGTCGGAAGCTCGAGGAGCAGGAACGCGAGATCGCTCAACTGAAAGCTCAATCGACGACGGCGACGAGCGATCAAGAACGGTCGGAGCTCGAGCAAAAGTTCCGTCAGGCGGACGAGGAGTTCACGGCGATCCAAAAGCTCGAGAAGGGCAATAAACTTCGCGAGCTGAAAAAGTATCGGGAGGCGATCGCCGACTACGATGATGCAATCAATTTCGATCCGACGCTCGCGGCGGCGTACAACAATCGAGGTCTTTGCTACAACAATCTTCGAGAGTACAATCGAGCGATCGCCGATTTTAACAAGGCAATCGAGCTTGAGCCGAAATATGCGGCGGCGTACAGCAATCGCGGTTGGGCTCACATCGATTTGGAACGGTATGACCTTGCCATGGCGGATTTAAACGAGGCGCTCAAACTTAATTCGAAATGTGCTCCGGCATACTACAACCGCGGCTTGGTCTATCTGCGCCTCAACGAATATGAGCGGGCGCTCGCCGACTACAACAAAACGCTCGAATATGATCCAAACAGTTCGGCGGCGTACAACAATCGCGGTTGGGCTTATTACAATCTCAAAAAGTATTCTCGAGCGATTGCCGATTACACGAAGGCAATCGAACTCAATCCGAGTTTCACGTTGGCTTACAACAATCGCGGCAACGCTTACAAGGCGCTGGGCGAGGAGGCGAAGGCTCAAGCGGACTTCGACAAAGCCAATGCTCTTTCCAAACAATAAATTTTTCAATGGAGGATCGTATGAAGAAGAGTTTTTATATCACCACACCAATCTATTATCCCAGTCAGAAGCTCCACATCGGGCACGCATACTGCACCACCATCGCGGACACCATCGCCCGATACAAACGTCTCACCGACCACGACGTGTTCTTCTTGACGGGCTCCGACGAGCACGGTCAGAAACTGCAACGCGCCGCTCAATCCCACGGTCTTCAACCGCTCGAGTACATCGATCCGATCGTCGACTCGTTCAAAGAGTTATGGCGCCGCCTCGATATTTCCTTCGACGATTTCATCAGGACGTCCGAGCCGCGCCATGAGAAGGTCGTTCAAGACTTCTTCGCCAAGCTCCAACAGAACGGCGACATCTACAAGGGCACATACTCGGGACTGTACTGCACGCCCTGTGAAAGTTATTGGCTCGAACGCGACCTCGACGAGCACGGCTGCTGCCCCGATTGCCACCGCCCCGTTGAGAAGGTATCGGAGGAAGCCTACTTCTTCCGCATGTCGAAGTACGCCGATCGCATTCTCAAACACATCGAGGACAATCCAAACTTCATCGTGCCCACCTCCCGACGCAACGAGATGATCAACTTCATCAAGCAGGGACTCGAAGATTTATGCGTGTCGCGCACCACGTTCGATTGGGGCATTCCCGTCCCCGACGATCCCAAACACGTCATTTATGTCTGGTTCGACGCGGTGATCAATTACATCACGCCGCTCATCAACGACCCCGAACGCATGCAAAAGTTCTGGCCCGCCGACATTCATCTGGTCGGCAAGGAGATCGTCCGCTTCCACACGATCATCTGGCCCTGCATGTTGATGGCGGCGGATCTGCCTCTGCCCAAACAGATCTACGGACACGGCTGGCTGGTGATCGACAACGAGAAGATGTCGAAGTCGAAGGGCAACGTGGTCGATCCGATCGCGCTCATCGACGAGTTCAGCGCCGACGCGTTGAGATATTTCCTGTTGAGGGAGATCACGCTCGGGCAGGACGGGACATTCAGCAGGGACGCACTGATCAATCGGATCAATGCCGACCTCGCCAACGATCTCGGCAACCTCCTGCATCGAACGCTCAATATGATCGGCAAGTTCCAGAAGGGCATCGTGATCGCTCCGCGCGGAGAATCCGACATCGATCAGTCGTTGAAGGCGATGGCGAGCGAGACCGTTGAGAATTACCGAGCGATGATGGACGGGCTTGAGTTGAGCGCGGCGATCAAAACGGTGTGGGCGTTCGTCTCGCGCTCGAATAAGTACATCGACGAGACCGCGCCTTGGAAACTCGCAAAGGATCCGTCGAAGGCACAAGAGCTCGCCAACGTCCTGTACAATCTGGTCGAGAGCCTGAGAATGATCGCGGTGATGATCTCACCGTTCATGCCCTCGACCGCTCAAAAGATTTTCGAGCAACTTAAACTCGATCCGATCGAGCAGCTGACAATCGGATCGCTCAAAGCGTTCGGAGGCTTCCCCGTCGAACATGAGGTCGGCAAGCCGCAACAACTCTTCCCGCGCATCATCACAGACTGAAAAATTACCGCCGCCCCAAAAGAAGGATTTTCGGTCATGGTTGCAGAATTACACGGGAATAAATGAAGAAGGAGCCGCAGCAGATTTATCGCAACCAGACATTGATGCAATATGAGAGGAGGATTAGTCATGGAAATCTTGAAGGTATCAGCCAAATCTAACCCCAATTCCGTCGCCGGAGCCCTCGCCGGAGTCATTCGTGAGAACGGCAGTGCTGAAATGCAGGCGATAGGTGCCGGAGCGCTGAACCAAGCGGTCAAGGCGGTTGCCATTGCTCGCGGCTTCGTGGCACCGCACGGCGTCAACCTCATCTGCATCCCTGCCTTTACCGACATTGTCATCGATGGCAGTGAGCGCACTGCAATCAAACTCATCGTCGAACCGCGTTAAACATTTTCATTCGACGTTGCGCCTTCGGGGCGCGCTGAACCCTCCTTTAAAAAGTTAGTGACGAGGAAAGTAATAATGGCTAGTGACCTGCATACCCATACAAATTTTTCGGACGGAAGTTATTCGCCGGAGGAGTTGTTGGCGGCAGCCAAAAGTCTCGGGCTGACTTATCTTGCGATAACCGATCACGATACCGTCGACGGCATTTGCCATCTCTACGAAAACGGGCTCTACCCCGCAAAGGGCATCAAGATCATACCCGGCATCGAACTCAAGGCGGCGCACGAGCGTGATATCCATTTGGTCGGCTACAACATCGACATCTACAACGGAAAGCTGCTCGAGAAGCTCACCGAACTGATTGATGCTCGTTGGATCAGATTCAGCGAGATCGTCAAGAAGTTGCAGGCGAACGGTTTCAACATCCGAGAGGCGGACGTCCTAAAAATTGCCGACACGAGCAGGTCGATAGGTCGCTCTCATATTGCTCGTGCTCTTGTCAAGAACGGCTGTTTTAAGACCGTTCGCGAGGCGTTTGACAAGATGTTGCAACGGAACAAAGCGGCATATGTGCCGCGATATCTGCTCAGCCTCGAGGAGATAATCAATCTGATACACAAAGCGGGCGGCATGGTATGTCTGGCGCACCCGAAACTCGTCGGCGATGATGAGGTGGTCGAGGAGGTATGTCGGAGCGGGATAGATGCCGTCGAGGTGTTTTACCCCTGTCATGGAGCGGAGGATGTCGAGCGCTACATGCGGGTTGCCGAGCAAAATAATTTATTGGTGACGGGCGGGTCGGATTTCCACGGGACGGCGTCGCGTTACGTGAATGATCTCGGGCAGTTTACCATCGAGGACAAGTACGCCGAAATGATTTACCGACCGAGCTCATGAGACGGAAAAATTTTCGTTGGCGGTGATTCAATTGGACGTGATTGCATTGGTCGGGGCGAGCGGTACGGGCAAGAGCTACCGGGCATTGCAGGTGGCTCAGGAGCATCAGGCGGACGCCATCATCGACGATGGCATTCTCATTCAGAACGGAAAAATTATCGCCGGCTCCTCCGCCAAGAAGGAAAAGAATAAGATTATGGCGGTGCGGCGAGCGATCTTCGTTCTGCCCGGTCACGCCGAAGAAGTTCGCGACGCGATACAAATGATCAAGCCGCACAGGATTTTAATCATAGGCACGTCGGAGAACATGGTTCATAAGATAGCCAAGACGCTCAAGCTGCCGTCGATCCAATTGATCGTGCGGATAGAGGACATAGCGACGAATCGGGAGATACAAGCGGCGCAGTTTCATCGATTGAAGGAAGGCAAGCATATTATACCGGTGCCGACGATCGAGTTGAAGTCGCATTTCTCGGGATATCTGATCGATCCGTTGCAGTCGCTGTTCAAGCGTTCGAGGATCAAGAGGCGCAAGCTGGGCGAGAAGTCAATCGTGAGACCGATATTCAGCTACTACGGTAAGCTCATCATCGATGACCGCGTGATCCATGCGATAGTCGAGAGGATCGTTCGAGCGAAGGAATTTATCAAGAACGTCAAGCACGTCAAGATAAGGCACCTGATGTCGGGCGATGAGGACAGAGGCTTGAAGATTTCGTGCGAAGTGGTGTTGAGCTACGGCAGTCATATCCCGACGTTGATTTCGCAGACGCAGGCGAGGGTGCGCGAGGCGATAGAGTTTACGACGGGCATGGTGGTGCACGCGATTGATATAGTAGTCAAAGCGCTCTACGTTGAGCCGCAACGACAGTTGAGTTGAATTTACAGACGGCGTCGCTCGAAGGGGCGGCGCTGTTTTTGTGCGCGGAGTCAAAGAAAATGTTTGTATTATCGACCGTCATGTGTTAAATTAACGGCAGTTGCCACCAAGGAGGCTTAACATTGGAAGAAAAAATTTTATCAGTCCGTCGGGCAGCGCGGGACGCAATTCAATCCGCCGCCTCAACGCTCAAGGAGCTCGACAACGTCAGAGTGCAATTCCTCGGCAAGAAGGGCGAGTTCACTCAGCTGATGAAGAACATCAATCAGATCGCCGCGGAGGAGCGTCCGAAAATCGGTAAGCTCTTCCACGAGGCGCGCACCGAGATTGAATCGCTCATCGCCGACAAGACCGCCGAGCTCAAGGAGCGGGAGCTTGCCGACAAACTTGCACCGGAATCGATCGATATCACTCTGCCGGGGCGGCACGTCAACGCAGGGCATCTTCACCCGCTCACGCTCACGCTCAATCGCGTCAAGGAAATTTTTTTGCAGATGGGCTACAGCGTGGAGGACGGTCCCGAGGTTGAGACCGACTACTATAATTTTGAGGCGCTCAATCTGCCGAAGGATCACCCCGCTCGAGACATGCAGGACTCGTTCTATATCACCGACGACATTTTGATGCGAACGCAGACGTCGCCGGTGCAGGCGCGGACGATGGAGCGGCACGAGCCCAACAGTCCGATCAGAATGATTGCGCCGGGGCGTGTGTACCGTCGGGACGATTATGATGCGTCGCATTCGCCGATGTTCACGCAGGTTGAGGGGCTGGTGATTGACGAGAGGATCACGTTCGGCGATCTCAAAGGCACGCTGGAGTATTTCCTCAAGCAGATGTTTGGAGAGAAGGCGCGCATGAGATTGCGTCCGAGTTTCTTCCCGTTCACGGAGCCGAGCGCGGAGGTAGATGTTTCGTGCGTGATGTGCGGCGGGCATGGAACCGATTGCAAAGTGTGCCATGGATCGGGCTGGCTTGAAATATTGGGCGCGGGCATGGTGCACCCGGATGTGCTGTCGATGAGCGGATACGATCCGAAGGTCGTGAGCGGATTTGCGTTCGGGCTTGGGATCGAGAGGATTGCGATGCTCAAGTACGGCGTCGATGACATGCGTTTGTTCTACGACAATGATGTTCGTTTCCTCAATCAGTTCTAAGAGGTAACGGAAGAAAAAACGGGCGCCCGCCTACTCATGGGGCGGCTCGCCCTGATCATGTTCGTCGGCTCAACGGTCGAGGGGCGACGGCTGAAAGAAAGGGCGCCCGCTTACCGAGGGGGTGGCTCGCCCTGATCATGTTCGTCGGCTCAACGGTCGAAGGGCGTCAACCTCAACAGTTGAGGGGCGACGGTTGAAGAAGGGGCGCCCGCCTACCAAGGGGGCGGCTCGCCCTGATCATGTTCGTCGGCTCAACGGTCGAAGGACATCAGCCCCAACGGTCGAAGGGCGACGGGTGAAAGAAGGGGCGCCCGCCTCCGAAGCTGGCGGCTCGCCCTGATCATGTTCGTCAGCTCAACGGTCGAAGGGCGCCAGCCCCAACGGTCGAGGGGCGACGGCTGAAAGATGGGGCGCCCGCCTCCGAAGCCGGCGGCTCGCCCTAATCACGGTCGGCGGCTCAACGGTCGAAGGGCGGCGGTTGAAAGATGGGGCGCCCGCCTCCCG
>JAFUXN010000035.1 GCA_017477125.1 Selenomonadaceae bacterium | reverse complement strand
GAGCCTTGGAACGTTGAGCGCAGAAAAAAACATGGCGGGCGCACCCCGCGAGCAGGGGCGCACGCCCTTTCTTCTCCCCCAACATGTTTAGCGGACGGATAAATTTTTGAGCGCCGAGAAAAATGAGGCGGGCGCACCCCGCGAACAGGGGCGCACGCCTTTATTTTTATTGCTTACTCGACTGATCTTCGAGGCGCATCAGCATGAAGCAGTAGTCCGACAGCCGATTGAGGAACACCCGATCGATCTCATGCACCGATTCAAACTTCGCCAACGTGTAGAAGACCCGCTCGGCTCGACGAATGATCGTCCGCGCCATGTCCAACATCGCTCCCGCTTGACTGTCGCCCGGGATCACAAAGTGCTTCAACGGAGGCAGCTTCGCATCGAGCTCATCAATGCCATGCTCGAGCGCCGCAACGTGCTCGTCGGTGATCATCGCCGGCTGGTTGATACTTGCGAGGTCCGCCATCAGATACGGCATCACCTTCTGCAGTTGATAGATCTGCTCCTTGACGATCGGATTGACCGCAAACGCGCGCGCCATCGCCAACGCAGAGTTCGCCTCGTCAACCGTGCCGTACGCGTTCACTCGAAACGAATTTTTTTCAACGCGCTCGCCGGTGTAGAGGCTCGTCTCGCCGCGGTCGCCCGTCTTGGTGTATATCTTCATGCTCACGCCTCCGATCGCAAGACGATCTTCTCGGTCAAGCGAACGCCGTTGCGAACACAATCGGGGCATGCGCACAACACCTTGCCCGTCCCCGCGCCCTTGATCTCTCGACAAATCAGCGCGCCCACATCATGCTTGAACTCCGTCATCAACTGCCGCGACAGTTTCATCGTCGACGTCTTTGAGTTCGGTTTGTCGAGCGACGCCGAACTGTTCTTGAGCCCCGCGATCATCAGCGACGCCGACAACGCTCCGCAAATGCCCTCCATCGTGCCCGCGCCCGAGCCAAATCCTTCCGTCGCCCTGAACAAAATTTCCTTCGGCACGCCGACTTCCTCATCGAACACGCACGCCACCGCCTGCGCGCAATTGTATCCGCTCGATTGCAATGCCACCGCCTGCTCAGCCTTCGACATTATCAATCCCTCCAATCAATCATCAATCATCAATCAAAACTGCTCGAGCTCACTGAAGAAGATCGCAATCTCCCGCGCGGCGCTCGACGGACTGTCCGACGCATGCACCGCATTCTTGCTCCCGTCTCGAGCGTAGAGTTTGCGGATCGTTCCCTCCGCCGCGTTGACGGGATTCGTCGCCCCATTGATCTCCCGCACGCGCTTGATCACGTTCTCGCCCTCAAGCACCATCGCAATCAACGGCGCGCTCGTCATGAATTCGACCAGCCCCTCATAGTACGGACGCCCGATGTGCTCAACGTAATGCTTCGCCGCAATCGCCGGCGTCATCATCATCAACTTCAACGCCGCAATCTTAAAGCCCTCGCTCTCGTAGCGCGCGATGATATCTCCGCTGTGTCCGTCGGCAAATGCGTCGGGCTTTATCAGTACCAATGTCTTCTCCATCGTCAGTCTCCTCTCAATTGGCGTCGATCGCCTTGAACTCTGCTTCGTACGCCCTCGCGCAATCAAAGTAATGCATCGACGACGCCCTCAACGCCTCAATCTCGTCGTCGCGGATCGCTCGAATGATCTTCGCCGGATTGCCGTAGACCAAACAGTTGTTGGGAATTTTTTTATGTTGAGTGAGCAGAGTGCCGGCGCCGATAATGCAGTTGTCTCCAATCTCCGAGTAGCCGAGAATGATCGAGCCCATCCCAATCAGCGAGTTGTTTCCAATCCGACGGCAGTGCACGATACAGTTGTGTCCGATGGTGACGTAATTGCCGATCTCCGTCGGGACGTCGCCCATAACGTGCACGGTCGTATTGTCCTGCACATTGGTGAAGCAGCCGATGCGAACCGGTTGGAAATCGCCTCGAACGGTCGCGCTGAACCACACGCTTGAGCCGTTGCCGATCACCACGTCGCCCACCACCGCCGCCGTCGGCGCAAGAAACACACCGCTTGCAATTCTCGGGGTCATTCCCTTGTAAGGCATTACGAATCGGTGCATAGTTATCCCTCCTGCTGTTTGATTGACAAATAAATTTTGATGCGCTCGCCGCGAACCCACGCTCCGATCTCTGCGCCTTTGATCGTCGGCGGGTGCTTACTGCCGTCGACCGACAAAAATTTTTCGATGAGCTCGTCGGCATGCTCGAGGTACGGCGGCAGTTGCCCCAGGTTATCCGCGCGGATTATGTCATTGAAATGCTCGATCGGCAAAACCGACGCATGGATTTTCATCAACAGGTCGACGATCTTGCCGGGGTGCTCGATGCGCGGCGCCCTCATGTGTTCCTCGATCACGAGCGTCGCCGCTTTGATCCAATGTCGCGGCATGGGCATTCGACGTTCCCATTGGTGAAGGACAGCGACGCCCTTCTTGTCGTGCTTGTAATGGTGAGGGAGCATCGATTGAGGAGTGACGCCCTTGCCGATATCATGGACGAGCGCGCAAAATCGAGTGACGACATCGCCGTTGACGCTCGAAACGTCGTCGACGATCTTCATGGCGTGCTCGAACGAATCACCTTCGGGGTGGAACTCGACGGGCTGCACTTGACCGATCAGTTGATGGAGTTCGGGGAAGGTGATCGAGAGAAGATCGGCGCGTTCGAGAGCGCGAAAGAATCTCGACGGTTGATCGGTTTCGAGCGCTCGACGGAGCTCGCCGAAGATGCGTTCGCCCGGCTCGAGGCTCAACTCGTCGGCGCAAGCATGCATGGCGACAATCGTTTCGGGAGTGATCTCGAATTTAAACTCGGCGGCGTGACGAGCGGCGCGCAAGGCTCGAACGGGATCGTCAACGAAGTGTTTGGAGACGGCGCGAATTTTTTTGTCGGCGATGTCGGCGGCACCGTTGAACGGATCGATCAGATTGCCGTCGGGCAGTTCGATGGCGATGGCGTTGATGGTGGTGTCGCGACGGTAGAGATCATCTTCGATGGCGACGGTCGGATCGAAATTGACGTCGAAGCCGCGATATCCCGAACCAACTTTGCGTTCACGTCGAGCGAAAGCCACTTCGCAATGCTCGCCGCCGATCTCGACGAGGAAGACGGGGAATGAATTGCCGACCTTTCGAGCGTCGGGGAATTGAGCGATGAACCGATCTTCGACGACGCCGGTCAAACAGTAATCGCGATCCTTGGGCTCGACGCCGCGCAATTGATCTCTGACGGCGCCCCCGACAAGATACACTCGACCGCCGATCGCCTCAACGCGCTCAACAAATTCCTGCTCGGTCATGATCGTTCATCAACGAGAGAACTTCTCGCGCGGAATGACGTCGTGGCTGCCGCCCTCAACGATGCTCGTCTCCGATACCAGGGTGATGCGCGCCTTCTCCCTCAACTCGGGCAAGGTCAACGCGCCGCAGTTGCACATCGACGATCTGATCTTCGTCAGCGTGACGTTGACGTTGTCCTTCAACGAGCCGGCGTAAGGCACATAAGAGTCGACGCCCTCTTCGAACGACAGTTTGGACGCGCCGCCCTGATCGTAGCGCTGCCAGTTGCGCGCACGATTGGAGCCCTCGCCCCAATACTCTTTATAGTACGTGCCGTTGATTCTGATCTTATCCGACGGGCTTTCGTCGAAGCGCGAGAAGTATCTTCCAAGCATTAAAAAATCCGCGCCCATCGCCAACGCCAACAGCATGTGATAGTCGTGCACGATGCCGCCGTCGGAACAGACCGGAATATAGATGCCCGTCTCATTGAAATACTCGTCGCGCGCTCTGCACACGTCGATCACCGCCGACGCTTGCCCGCGACCTATGCCCTTCTGCTCGCGCGTAATGCAGATCGAGCCGCCGCCGATGCCGACCTTAATGAAATCGGCGCCCGCCTCCGCCAAAAATCTGAAACCGTCGGCGTCGACCACATTGCCCGCGCCAACTTTGACGTCGTCGCCGAAGTTCTTATGAATGTATTCGAGCGTGATCTTTTGCCACTCGCTGAAGCCCTCGGACGAATCGATGCAGAGAACGTCGGCGCCCGCCTTGAGCAACGCGGGAACTCGCTTGGCATAATCGCGCGTATTGATGCCCGCGCCCACGATATAACGTTTCTTCTTGTCGATGAGCTCAAGCGGATTGGTCTTGTTATCGGTGTAATCCTTGCGAAAAACCATGTAGCGAAGGCGCTGCTTCTTGTCGACGAGCGGGAGCATGTTGAGCTTGTGTTGCCAAATGAGATCGTTCGCCATGGGGAGCGTGGTGGTATCGGCGTCGGCGTAGATCAATTTGTCGAACGGCGTCATGAAATCCTGAGCGGGCTCGTCGCCGGTCATGCGCGTGATGCGATAGTCGCGGCTGGTGACGATGCCGAGGAGTTTACCCGTCGGCTTGCCGTCGTCGGTGACCGCCATGGTCGAATGCCCCGTCTGTTCGAGGAGCGCGAGCATTTCTCTGAGCGTGGTAGTCGGCTTGATGTTTGAGTCGCTCGACACGAAGCCGGACTTATAATTTTTGACGCGCTGCACCATTGCCGCCTGATCCTTAACGGATTGCGAGCCGTAGATGAAACTGATGCCGCCCTCCTTGGCGAGCGCGATCGCCATCGTGTCATTGGAGACGGCTTGCATGATCGCCGAGGTCATTGGGATGTTCATTGACAGCTTGGGTTCTTCGCCGCGCTTGAATTTGACGAGCGGGGTTTTGAGATCGACGTTGGCGGGAATGCATTGGCAGGACGAGTAGCCGGGGACGAGGAGATACTCGCCGAAGGTATGAGATGGTTCGCTGAAGTAGTAAGCCATTTAATCACTCCTAAAAATTTTTTGGGGTTGAACGATTTATTATGACAGGTATTGGTCGTTGACGTAGCCGAGATGTCCTTGATAATAAACGTAGTAGAAATTGACTTCCTCGGCGCGAACGAATCTGACCTTTTCGCCGAGCGGGATCGTGGTGATGACGTCGGCATCGAAATACGGTTGGGTGCGCAGGCTGACGTACTCTTGACAATTGACGACGGTAAGCAAGGTTGCGTGGGGCGTCAAATATTTATACAGCGCCCAACCCTCGACGCCCTTGAACGTGACGTGGGCGAACTCTGCACCGCGTGCATCGAAGTCGTCGATCACATGAACCATTTCGCCGAGCGGAATTTCAATCAACACATCTGCATCGTAAGAGGGGGCGCGTCGAAGGCTGATTGCCTCCTTGCAATTGACGACGTAGAGACCGCCCTCGGTATTGGTGACGTTGGGATTGAACGACGTGGCGCGTGCGGCGCTAGTCGTTGTCGGGAGGAACAACAGGACGGCGATCACCGTCAACAGGCTCATGATTTTACTGATCATAATCATCACTCCACTTCTGCCAGAGCTCAATGAGAGACTCGGCAAGTTTATCGGAACGGACGGCGATGGCATTGGGCGTCCACTCGTCGGGCTCATCGATCAGTTCTCTGGTCATTGCGATCGACGAGTCCAAATAAAATTCCTTCTTGCGAGCGAACGGCGCATTCGAAAGTTTTCTGTTCAGTTTTTTCTCCAATGGAGTAAGATTGCCGAGCTGCTCAACATATTCATCGAATTTCTCTTTGGTGTAACCTTTATTGGAATAAGTTGCGTACCATTGCTTGGGCAGTATGTGCTCGACCTCGAAGTTTCTCGGCAACAGCTCCGTCTGTTCGTCGCGAGAGTACGCCGCCAACTTCAACAGTATCCTTCTGAGAGTGGCATCGGTTTGAGAAATGATATTCTGCTTGAGACGATTGATATTAACAGGCGACGAAAGATCATTGTCACCCGTCTCTTGAAAATCAAACTTGGGGTGACTGCTCTTGATCACCTCGATATCGAGCTTTAAAATCTTGGGACGCAGAAACGTTCGGCTCGCGTTGAGAATGTACAACGGCATATATTGGGAGAACAATTTTCTCAGGAACAGCAAGAAATTCTGTCGAAAGTCCGGCTCGGTCACGTGTGTCAAATAGTAGACGACCGCCGCCGATCGCCACGAGTAATTTTTGAACTTCTGCATTACGTCGAAGAGCTGCAGAATGTTATTGTCCTCCGACCACGGCTCATCATCGATCGGCTCCAACTTGTTTACGGCGCTCCAAAAATCAACGATCCGATCAAGCGTGCGAATGATGTCTTTGTCCTTGAGCGCATTCAATTGCTCCTGCGAGAAATAATTTTTCAAGCTCTTGCTCGTCTGATTGGTGTCGCCGTTCAACGCTCGCACATAGTACATGTAGTTCTCAAGGATATCGTCCATCGTCTCGTCCATATTTTGGAGCCTGCTGACGAGATTGCTCCAACCTTCATTGAAAGATTTCCGTTGCTCCTTGTTGAGAGAACCGTAAATTTTGGAGCGAACGATATCAATATCGGATAGAGACTTGCC
The DNA here is from genome assembly GCA_017477125.1 of Selenomonadaceae bacterium. Lineage (GTDB taxonomy): Bacteria > Bacillota > Negativicutes > Selenomonadales > Selenomonadaceae > Quinella. The sequence continues at coordinate 13,094 of JAFUXN010000035.1, read as the reverse complement.
CCTGTCATTGATCGTCGAGAATATTGTCAGCGCCGTGTCGCGAGTTGCTGCTTCGATCGAAAATATGATCGTTTGTTGCAACGTGTAGTATATGAACCACTCCGCCAAAGATTGATCCCGACGATAGAGCTCATCGTACTTACTCTGCAACAGCTTGTAGTTTATCGAGTAAGCATCTCTTTTATTTTTCGATGCCGCTCGACCCGTCGTCAGGATCGATTGCAGTGAATCTTTGTATCCGTCATCAATCGACTCCGAGCGAATATAATTTTTTCCGTAGTCGACCTTCGTCGAGCCCTTATTGAGCCTGCGCCAAATCGTCGTCTGAATCTCTTTGAGCCGTTCATTGACATCATCAGAGCGAGCCTCTTGCGTTGAAAGTTTGGTGTAGATCGCCCTCAACAGCATGAGCAATGAAACGATCCGCTGTTGCCCGTCTATGATCTCCCGCTCACCGGCGCCATTGATCCACGACACAATCGTCCCGAGAAAATATTTGTCGTCGGTACCGTTATTGTTTTGGTTCTCCGCGAACTCCTTCAGATCATCGAACAGCAAGTTGACATTGTCCGTATCCCAATCGTATTTGCGCTGATAATCGGGAATGAGGAAACTGTTCGTCGCTCCGTCTCTCAAAAATTCCATGACGTTCTTCTCGTCGACCGATAAAGTTTTTGCCACGTCTTATGCCTCCTCCTACGACAGCCGACCTTTGAAATCATTATACCCGAACGCGCGCACGATCTCAAAATTATTTTCGTCGTCGACCGCCACTATCGCAGGCAGGTTCATTCCGTTGAAGGTGTTGTTCTTGACCATCGTGTAGATCGCCATGTCCTCGAGCACCAATCGATCGCCTTCCCTGATCGGAGCGTCAAACGAGTACTCGCCGATCACATCGCCCGCCAAACACGTCGCCGCCCCCAATCGATAGTTGAACGCCTTCTCTCCGATCCGCGCGGAGTTTTTGATCGGCGGACGGTAAGGCATCTCGATCACGTCGGGCATGTGGCAGGCAGCGCTCGCGTCGACGATCACATTGCTGATCCCGTCGACCGACGGTTGAACTTCCAAAACCGTCGTGACGAGAACGCCCGCGTTGAGCGCAACCGCCTCCCCCGGCTCAAGATAAATCTCAACATCATAGTTCCGTTTGAGCCGAGCAATGATCCTCTTGAGCCGATCGATGTCGTAATCGGAGCGAGTGATGTGGTGACCGCCGCCAAGATTGAGCCACTTCATTCGACCGAGCCAACCACCAAAATTCTTCTCGAGCGCCGCAACCGTCTCGTCGAGTGCATCAGAGTTCTGTTCGCACAACGTATGAATGTGCAGCCCGTCAAGCCGATCGAGCTGATCAATGTTTTGAGCGAACTCCTTCAATCGAACTCCCAATCGAGACGTCGGCGAGCAGGGATCGTAAATGGCATGAGCTTGCGTCGAGTGCTCGGGATTGAGCCGAAGTCCGATCGATTTGTGTTTGACCGCAGGATAAAATTTTTTCAGCTGATTGAACGAGTTGAAGACAATGTGATCGCATATCGCCGCAATCCGCTCGATCTCGTCGGGACGGTAGGCGGGACTGTAAACGTGATTCTCCCCATCAAAATACTCGTCGGCAAGCATCGCCTCAAACAGCCCCGACGACGCCGTCCCCGACAAATATTTTTCGATCAACGGGTAGAAGTGAAACATCGAGAAGCATTTCTGCGCCAACAAAATTTTTGCGCCCGTCTCTCTTTGCAACGTCGACAGGATTTTTAAGTTGCGCTCCAACTGCCGTTGAAAGACCAGATAACTCGGCGTCGGCACCTTCGATATCAGAGTGTCCATCAGTCGACAAGCGCGGGCGAAAAGTTTTCAACCCAAGGCAACCCGAACCGATTGAGCGCGTCCATGAACGGATCGGGATCGAACTCCTCAACGTTGCGCACGCCCTTCAACGACCATCGACCATCGAGCAAAAGCATCGCTCCGATCATCGCCGGCACTCCCGTCGTGTAGCTCACCGCTTGCGACCCGACTTCCCGATAGCACTGCTCGTGATCGCACACGTTGTAGACGTAGTAATCTTTCGGTCGACCGTCTTTCGAGCCGCGCACGATGCAACCGATGTTCGTCTTGCCCTTCGTCCGCGGACCGAGCGACGCCGGATCGGGCAGCACCGCTTTCAAGAAATGCAACGGCACGATCTGTTGACCGTTGAAATCGATCGGCTTGATGCTCGTCATGCCCACGTTCTCCAAGCACTTCAAATGCGTCAGGTAACTCTGCCCGAACGTCATGAAGAATCTGATCCGCTTGACGTTTGGAATGTTCTTTGCCAGCGACTCAAGCTCCTCATGATAGATCAAATACATGTCCTTCGAACCGACCTCGGGGAAGTCGTACACGCGTTTGATCTCCATCGGCTTGGTCTCCACCCAGCGCCCGTCCTCATAGTACTCGCCGTTGGCGGTCACCTCTCGAATGTTGATCTCGGGATTGAAATTCGTCGCGAACGGATAACCATGGTCGCCGCCGTTGCAGTCGAGAATGTCAATCGTGTCGATCGAATCGAAATGATGTTTCAACGCATGAGCACAGAACACGCCCGTCACGCCCGGGTCGAAGCCGCAACCCAACAGAGCCGTCAGCCCCGCCGCCTTGAAGCGCTCATCATACGCCCACTGATATTTGTACTCGAAATAGGGATTGCCCTCGGACTCGTAGTTGGCGGTGTCGAGATAATTGACGCCCGTCGCCAAACACGCCTCCATGATGTTGAGATCATGATAAGGCAACGCAAGATTCATCACGACGTCGGGCTTGACGCGCTCGATCAACGCAATGAGCTCGTCGACGTGATTGGCATCAACCCGCTCGGTCGTCACGCGCGTCGTCGATTTGCCCTCGAGCTTCGCCGCCAACGCTTTGCACTTGGCGAGCGTCCGACCGGCAATACAAATTTCGTCAAACACCGACGAGTTTTCGACGCACTTGTGAGCCGCCACGGTCGCCACGCCGCCGCTGCCGATTATCAGAGCTTTACCCAATTGATCGTTCCTCCTCCGGCTGATTATAATTCGATTGATCATATCACGCGCGCGTTGAGTGTCAAGCGTCGACGCAATGAATTTCCAATGAAAAATTTCTTGCGTTGACGGGATTTTTTTGGTATAAGAGTGGGGAGATGAATCGAAGGTGAACGCATGGATTACAAGCACACGAGCGTGATGCTCGACGAGGCGATCGACATTCTGATGACCGACGAGCGAGGCATTTACGTCGACGGGACGGTCGGCGGAGGAGGGCATGCTCGAGCAATGGCGTCTCGGCTCGACGGCGGATTGTTGATCGGGATCGATCGGGATCAAGAGGCGATCGACGCGGCGGCGGATCGATTGAGCGGTTTCAATGTTCGATTGGTCAGGAGCAATTTTAGCAGGTTCGATGAGATTCTCGACGAGCTTTCGATCGATCGGATCGACGGTGCGATTTTCGATTTGGGAGTGTCGTCGCACCAGATCGATGAGGCGTCGCGCGGCTTCTCGTACATGCACGATGCGCCGCTCGACATGCGCATGGACATTCGGCAGCAGTTGAGCGCCTTCGATGTCGTCAATCACTACTCGGAAGATCAACTCGTAAAGATTTTCAGCGAGTACGGCGAGGAGAAATTTTCAAAGAGGATCGCGCGGGCGATCGTTGAGCGGCGTCGGTCGACAGAGATCAAGACCACGGGCGATTTGGTTGAGCTGATCAAAGGTTCAGTGCCGGCGCTCAAGGGCGCGGGTCATCCCGCCAAACGAGTGTTCCAAGCGATCCGCATTGAAGTAAACAACGAGCTGGGCGTGCTCGACGGCGTGTTAAGGTCGGCGGTCAATCGATTGAAGGTTGGCGGACGCCTGGCGGTGATCACGTTTCATTCGCTCGAGGATCGGATCGTCAAGACGACATTCAAGGAGTTGGCGACCGATTGCATTTGCCCGAAAGATTTGCCGGTGTGCGTGTGCGGGCATCGAGCGCAAATAAAATTATTGGGGCGAGCACGAACGCCCTCAAGTCAAGAGATCAAAAACAATCCGCGAGCGAAGAGCGCTAAACTTCGAGCGGCAGAAAAAATTCAATCGGGAGTGGAGAGATCAATATGAGACGCAAGAGGAAATTGGCGGCGTCGCCCGACATACCTCAATACTACAATCCTGAGGACGGCTTCAATCGAGTGCCGCAACCGTCGACGCCGATGCTGCGAGTGATCAAAAGTCGACCGAAGCTCAACACTCGGCTGCGCTCGAAATGCCAATGGGCATTCATAATCATAGCGGTGTTGGCGATGCTGGTGACGGTGCGCAGCGGCATCAGTGCGAGTCGGGGATATGCGTTGGTGGCGACGCAGAATCAGGCGACGCAGCTTGAGCAGGAGAACGAGCGGTTGAGGATCGAGATAGCGAAATTGAAATCGCCTCAACGGATCAGTCAGATCGCTGAAGAGGAGCTCGGCATGGTCGTGCCCAAAAAAATGTACTTCTCTCATGAAAAATAATCTCGCGTGAAACAAGCTCAACTCGGATCGTCGAAAGGCGATCTAATTTTTTTGCCTTCAACCGACGACTACGACGGAGAAAAGGGCGAGCCGCCCCGAGCGGGAGGCGGTCGCCCGTACTTTCATCGCCGCCCCCAACCTTTGTCCATGATCATTTTGTCGACACCAGAGGCAAGGGCGAGCCGCCCCATTAGGGAGGCGGTCGCCCATTCTTTGATCGGTGCCTTCAACCTTTGTCTATGATCATTTCGTCGACCCTGGACAAGGGCGAGCCGCCCCGAGCGGGAGGCGGGCGCCCGTTCTTTCATCGTTAAGCCTCAATAGTTGTGCTCCGATCGAGGAGAGGGAAATAAAAGAAGGCGTCGCCGCCTGAACGCGTGGCGAACGCCGCCCTCCCGTCGTTCATCGTTTGGTCGATGGCAGAGAAAAGGGCGAGCCGCCCCATGAGCTGGCGGATGCCCGTCTTTTATCGTCGCCCCTCAACCGTCGAGCTTCGATTAAGGAGCGGGATATAAAAAAAGGCGTCGCCGCCTGAACGCGGGGCGGACGACGCCATTATCCTCCTCCGTACAAAAATTTTTAGCCTCGCTCATGTCGTCGACACCGGAGGCAGGGGCGAGCCGCCCCCTTCGAGAGGCGGGTGCCCGTACTTTCATCGTTGCTCCTCAACAGTTGCGCTCCGATCGAGGAGAGGGTATGAAAGAAGGCGTCGCCGCCGGTTCGCGGGGCGGACGACGCCATTATCCTTTCGCCGTCCAAATATTTTTTAGTCCCAACCATGTCGTCGAACAGGGACAAGGGCGAGCCGCCGGCATCGAAAGCGGGCGCCCATTCTTTGCTCGTTGTCTTCAACCTTTGCCCATGATCATTTCGTCGACACCGGAGGCAAGGGCGAGCCGCCACATGCAGGAGGCGGGCGCCCGTTTTTTCATCGCCGCCCCCAATCGTCGCCGCCTTCTTCCGATCAGTTTGAGCGGCTCGCTCTGCGGGACGCATTTTTTTATTTGCCAGTCGAAAGGCAATCGAGTACAATGAGCGACGAAAATATTTAGCAGATGGGAGATTGATCATATGAGGAAAATCATCGTGATCCCCGGAGACGGCATCGGCACCGAAATTACTTCCGCCGCCGTCGACGTGCTCAAGTCGCTCGATAAAAAGTTCAGCCTCGAGCTCGAGTTCGAAACGCATGACGCCGGCGGCACCGCTTATGACAAATTCGGCACGCCTCTGCCCGATTCGACCCTCGACGCTTGCAAGACTGCCGACGCCGTTCTGTTCGGCGCGGTCGGCGGAACCAAGTGGGATAACGTCGAGGCAAAGCTCCGTCCCGAGAAAGCGATCCTCGGTCTGCGCAAGGGGCTCGGACTCTACGCCAACCTTCGCCCCGTCAAGGTGCTCGATGCTCTCGTCGACAACTCGCCGCTCAAACCAAATCTCGTCGGCGGCGTCGATCTCGTTATCGTTCGTGAGCTCGTCGGCGGCATCTACTTCGGTGAGCGTTGCGAGTCGGAGATCAATGACGGCGTCGAACGCGCTTGGGACCTCGAAAATTATTCCGTGCCCGAGGTCGAGCGCATCACCAAGCTCGCATTCGAGACCGCAAGGCTCCGTCGCTCGAAACTTACATCGGTCGATAAGGCAAACGTGCTGGCGACGAGCAGATTGTGGCGTCGGACGGTCAACGCGCTCGCCGACCGGTTCAGCGACGTCGAGCTCAATCATCTCTACGTCGACAACTGCGCCATGCAACTCGCCGTCAATCCCAAACAGTTCGATGTGATCGTCACCGGCAATTTGTTCGGCGACATATTGAGCGACGAGGCGGCGGTGATCGGCGGCTCGATCGGATTGATGCCGTCGGCGTCGATTGGCGAGCTCACGAGTTTATATGAGCCGATCCACGGCAGCGCGCCCGACATCGCCGGCAAGAACATCGCCAACCCGATGGGAACGATCTTGTCGGCGGCAATGCTGTTGAGATATTCTCTGCATGAGGAGGACGCCGCACGGACGATCGAAGCGGCGGTCGAAAAAACTCTCGCCGACGGATTCAGAACCGCCGATATCTGTTCCGAAGGCACCACCAAACTCGGCACCGTCGAGATCACCAAGGAGATCATCAATCGATTGTAAGAAGGGATCGCCATGAGAATTTTAAAGCTGCTGCCCTTGACGTTGATCATGATCATCGCGCTCGCGGGCGCCGTCAACGCAAAAGCCCTTGAGCCCATCAACGGCTTCTACAAAAAAATTACCTCCCACACGTTCAGCGAGAAGGGCATCGACCTGTTAAACCGTCACGTCCCAATGCTCTGCTTCCCGACGTCCCTCGAAACGAATTATCCCAAGCTCGTCAATACCCTCAGCGATTACAACTTGAGCGTGATCAATGACTCTGTGTCCGAACAAGATTCCTTCATTGAGCAAGCGCGAGAACACCATCGAAACACGCCCGAGTACTTCAGCGCCTACTACTCCAATTCGGACATCTTCATGCGTCGAGCCGATTCAAATGTCGTCAGCTTCATGCGCTCTTTCGAGAGTTATGCGGGCGGAGCGCATGGCATGTACGGTTTTTTCGGCGTCAACTTTGACAGCGCGACGGGCAATCGCTTGACGATCTCCGACGTCTGCACCGACGCCAACAAATTGTATGATGTCATCGTCAAACGTCTCTACGCCGATTACGATGAACGCCAATTCGACAATCTCGAGAACACCGTGATGAAACTCATCGTCGAGGACGAGATCAATTTTGTGATCGAGCCGCGCGGAGTTACATTCATCTTCAATCCCTACGAGATCGCGCCGTATGCGTCGGGACTGATCACCGCAACGCTCTTCTTCGACGAGCACCCGAATTTGTTCAAACCGAAGTACCGTCAAACGCTCAAGGAGTATGCGCAATCGGTGCCGCTGTTCCACGAGATTACGATCGATCTCAACGGCAAGCGAGCGAAGTTGAGCATCATAACCGAGTTCGATAAATGCACCGTGCACCTCAACGATCAGGTGCGGACGTTCAACCTCCACAACGCGCAACAGGCAGTCTTTGTTCACACCGCCGACGGCAAAAATTATTTGTACGTTGACGGCGTGGCGGAGTCGGACGGGTTCAGCAACGTCGCGGGCGAGTGCCTTTCGGTGTTGAAACTCGACGGCGAGCTCGAGCTGTATGATCGGATGCCGTACACGTTGAGGCATTGGGTTGATTACGAGAGCGAAGTGCATGAAACGGTGTGGTGGCTGATGACCGATCCAAACTCGATCCAATTCGACAGCACTCATCCCGTCGGCGACATGTACAGCCACTTCGGCGCGGTCGGCGACAACGGCATATTCTCATTCGGATGATTTTGTTGAAGGAGTGATTCAATGACAGGAGCGCAAGCAGTCGTCGCGTGCCTCGAGGAGCAGGGCGTCGATACTCTGTTCGGTTACCCCGGCGGAATGATCCTGCCGCTCTACGACGCGCTCTACGATAATAAATCCATCAATCAAATTCTCGTCACCCACGAGCAGAACGCCGCTCACGCCGCCGACGGTTACGCTCGCGCCAGCGGTAAGGTCGGAGTGTGCATCGCCACCAGCGGCCCCGGCGCGACCAATCTCGTGACCGGCATCGCCACCGCGTTCATGGATTCGATCCCCGTCGTCGCCATAACGGGGCAGGTCGATACAAATCTGCTCGGGCGCGACGCCTTTCAAGAGACCGATATCCTTGACATCACCATGCCCATCACCAAACACAATTTCAAAGTCAAGGACGCCCGATTGCTCGTGCCGACGATCCGTCAGGCATTCGAGATCGCAATGAGCGGACGGCGCGGCCCCGTGCTCGTCGATATCCCGCGCGATCTGTTCTTCGCCAACGTCGACTTCAAACCGCAATCGACCGTCGAGAAGAAGCTCGGTAAGCCCGACCTCGACTTCATGATCTGCGCCGCCGAAGCCTCCGATGAGATCGTCCGCGCGGAACGCCCCGTTGCGATCGTCGGCGGCGGAGCGGTGGCGGCAAACGCGTCGAAGGAGATCATCGCCTTCGTTGAGAAATTCGATCTGCCCGTCGTTCAGACGTTGATGGGACTCGGCGCCGTCCCTCGCTCGCACAATCATAATTTGGGATTCGCGGGCATGCATGGGCAGAAGGCTGCCAACCATGCAATCGCCAACGCCGACCTCGTGATAGCGATCGGCAGTCGTTTCGGCGATCGTCAGACGGGAAATCTGTCGAAGTACACGAGCAATCGGAAGTTCATCCACATCGACATCGACCCCGCCGAGATCGATAAGAACGTCGCCAACAGTTTGGGGCTGGCGGGCGACATGAAGACGATCCTTAATCTGTTGATGAGACATGAGGCGTCGGCGCCGCGCGATGATTGGTGGCGGCAGATCGATGAGTGGCTCGACGAATACGATTACGATTACGAGGTCGAGCGCTTGACGGTGCCTTGGGCGATGAACCAGGTCGCAAAGATGACGGCGGGCAAGAAGTTCGCGTTCGCCACCGACGTCGGTCAGCATCAGATGTGGGCGGCGCTCCACCTTCGCATCGAGGAGCCGCGGACTTGGTTGACCAGCGGCGGACTCGGGACGATGGGGTTTGGATTGCCCGCCGCGATGGGAGCTCAAGTTGCGTTCGGCAATCGTCGCCGAGTGGTATCGATCAGCGGCGACGGCGGGATCAAGATGACAGGCAACGAGTTCTACACAATCGCCCGATTGAGGCTGCCGATCATCTCGATCATCGTCAACAACACGAGCCTGGGCATGATCCGTCAGCTGCAGAAAGTCATGTACGATGAAAGGTACGTCGCTTGCGAACTCGATTACCCGATGGATTATGCCAAGTACGCCGAGAGTTTTGGGATCAAGGCGGAGACGGTTTCGAGCCAAGAGGACTTCGCTCATGCCTTCGCCACGGCGCTCGACGACACCGATCACCCGCGCGTGATCGTGATGAATGTGTGGCGCAGTTTCGTCGAGCCGATGATCAAGGGCGGCGCCAAGCTCAATGAGTTCGTCGACTTCAAATGATCTCGACGCAAAAAAATAATCCCCGAAGGGATCAGAGGGCAACGCGCCCTTATTTTTTTGTTACCAACTCTTTGGCGACCTTGCCGGTCAAGTGTTCGATGTCGAGCACCGGCACCGCACATGCCTTCATCTTCGACATCTCCTTGTCGCGCTCGTCGGCTCCGACCGTCGGCGAATACTTATCCATCAACAGCTCGAGCCCATGACGCTTCTCGGGATCATCGTCGTCAATTATGATCCGCATTCGACCAAACGCGATCGCACTCTTGAAATACGTCGTGAACCGCTCCGGCACGATCTCATCTTGAGCGATCACGCAGAACGACACCCGATCATTCCGTCGGATCGAATCGAGCTTGTGACCGCTCAACGCCGAATGAAAATATATCTTATCGCCGTCGACCGCGTACGAGATCGGCACCGCGTAATTATATCCGTCGTCGCCGCTCAACGCCAGCACTCCCGACGTCCCCGACGCCAAGATCGCTCGCGCCTCCTCGTCGCTCGTCTGCTGACGCTTGCGCCTCATCTCTCGAAACATCGTCATCACTCCGATCGCTCAACGCCCCGCGCTCACGCCGTCCTGAATTTCCTTGTGCATCTTGCGCGTCTCGTAATCCTCGCTCTGCAGTTTGAGCATCTCCGTCCGACATTCGTTGAGCACCCGCAACGCCGCGTCGATGCTCTTGATGTCCTTGAGCTTCTCCTTGTCGTCGACGAATATCTTCAGCGCATTGAAGCAGCTCGTGACGATCTTGTCGCGCAACGCCTCGCGCTTCTTCTCCCGCGTCGACATCAACTTCTGCAGATTTTCGATCTGCTCCATCGAGTGCACCGCCGCCAGCAGATCATACTTGACCTGCGCCGTCAACGTCACGCTGCCCTCGTCGGTCACCAGCCGCCCGCGATCGACTATCGCCTGAATCCTGTCTATCGTTGCCATCAAATGTGCGCCTCCTGTCATTTACGCCGACGATCGTTATTGCGTCGAGCGCCGCCGTCGCGTTCACTCCGATTGAATTTATCTGCCAGCCGATTGCTGAACGAATTGCTTGCCCCGCTCGGTCGACCGCCGCCGCTGTTCGAGCCTCCGCGCGGAGGATTGCCGCCGCCGCTCGGACGCGGAGGACGCGGGGGACGATTGCCGACGGGGAGCGGTTCCAACAGCGCGCTGTGGCTGACGTTGATCCTGCCCTTGTCGTCGATCTCGGTAACCTTCACCTCGAGCTTGTCGCCGATGTTCACCACGTCCTCAACCTTCTCGACGCGCCGACGATCCAATTGAGAGATGTGGCAGAGTGCTTCGCGCCCCGGCAGCAGCTCGACGAATGCGCCGATGTTGATGATCCGAACGACCGTCGCATTGAAGACTTCGCCGACGGTGATCTCGTGCACGATGTTTTCGATCATCTTGAGCGCCTTATCGATCGATTCAAGGTTGGGCGACGTGACGAAGATGTTACCGTCGTCGTGAATGTCGATCTGCACGCCCGTTTCGTCGATGATCTTGTTGACCATCTTGCCGCCGGGTCCGATGACCTCTCTGATCTTGTCGACCGCGATCTGAATGATCTTGACGCGCGGCGCGTACGGCGACAGGTCGGGCGCGGGCTCGCTGATCGTTTCGAGCATCTTGCCGAGTATGAACGCGCGACCGCGTTTGGCTTGAGCGAGTGCGTCAGACAAAATTTCGCGGTTGATGCCCGCAACTTTGATATCCATTTGGATCGCCGTGACGCCCTCCGTCGTGCCCGCGACCTTGAAATCCATATCGCCGAGCGCATCTTCCATGCCTTGAATGTCGGTGAGGATCGTATGAGCGTCGCCGTCCTTGACCAGCCCCATCGCCACGCCGCTGACGGGACGCTTAATCGGCACGCCCGCGTTCATCAGCGACAGCGTTGAGCCGCACACGCTGCCCATCGAGCTCGACCCGTTTGATTCGAGCACTTCAGAGACGAGGCGGATCGTATAAGGGAACTCCTCAATCGACGGGATCATGCGTTCGAGCGCGCGCTCCGCCAACGCTCCATGCCCGATCTCTCGACGCCCGGGACTTCTGATCGGTCGAGCCTCGCCCACGCTGTAGCCCGGGAAATTATATTGATGCAGATAATGTTTGGTGTACTCCGGCTCGAGTCCGTCAACGATCTGCTCATCGCCGATTGCCCCGAGTGTGGTGATCGTCAACACCTGCGTCTGTCCTCGAGTGAAGAGCCCCGACCCATGCGTGCGAGCGAACAGCCCGACCTCACATTCGATCGGACGAACCTCCTCGAGCCCGCGCCCGTCGGGACGAATCTTCTCGTGCGTGATCATTCGGCGGACGACTTCCTTGGTGATGTCGTGAAGAATGCTGTCGACCGCCTTCACCACTTCGGGCTCGACGGGCTCATGCGTTTTATCGGAAAGGTGATCGATCGTCTCAACCTGCACCGCCTTCAACGATTCCTCGCGCGCAAGTTTGTCGGCGTTTCGAACGGCGCTGTTGATCTTGTCGGTGGCGAACTCGCGCACGGTTTTATCGAGCTCCTCATCGACGGAGAACAGTTTGATCTCCTTCTTGTCCTTGCCGACGGCGGCGACGATCTCATCTTGGAACGCGACGAGTTTTTTGATCTCCTCGTGCCCGAACAGGATCGCGTCAAGAATGATCTCCTCGGGCAGTTCGTTGGCGCCCGCCTCAACCATCATGACCGCGTCGCGCGAGCCTGCCACCATCAGATCGAGATCGGATTTCTCGCTCTGCTCGACGGTCGGGTTGATGATAAACTCCTCGCCGATCCTCCCGACGCGCACGCCCGCGATCGGTCCCGCCCACGGGATATCGGACACCGCCAGCGCGCACGACGCTCCGAACATGCCTGCGACTTCGGGCGGATTGTCCTGGTCGAAGCACAGCACGGTTGCGACGATCTGCACGTCATTGCGACAGCCCTTATCGAACAGCGGACGGAGCGGACGATCGATCAGTCTGCTCTTGAGGACTGCCGATTGCGGCGGACGTCCCTCGCGCTTGATGAAGCCGCCCGGAATTTTGCCTGCCGAATACATTTTCTCCTCGTAATCGACGGTGAGCGGGAAGAAGTCGATGCCCTCGCGGGGCTCTGCGGACATGGTAGCGGTGACCAGCACGGCGGTATCGCCGTAGCGCACGAGCACTGCGCCGTTCGCCTGCTTCGCCATCTTGCCATGCTCGACGCTCAACTTCCTTCCGCCGAGTTCAATCTCGAAACTCTGCATTTAATCTTGCCTCCAATTTGTGTTATCGGATAGGTTTTTCGACAAAAAATAATTTCTTCCTTTCAACGCAACAAAAAAGCCGCCTGCCTCTGAAATCGGCGGCGGCTCATGGGTTCGAAGGGCTCCGTCCTTCACAGTTGTTTGGGTCAAAGGGCTGCGCCCTTTATATCCTTTTGGGTCGAAGGACAGCCGCATCCATCGGCTCATGGGTTCGAAGGGCAACGCCCCTTCATAGCTGTTTGGGTCAAAGGGCTGCGCCCTTTATATCCTTTTGGGTCGAAGG
>JAFUXN010000034.1 GCA_017477125.1 Selenomonadaceae bacterium | reverse complement strand
TCTCGGGGTATCAAAGTCGGGAGGAAACACGCTGTCATTCTCGGGCACGCGCACCCAAAACACCGCATCGACTTTGCCCGATGCCAGCGCCGACGCTCGAGCGGGAGTCTCCACGCTGACGAGCTCAAAGTTCTTCCCGATCCGCTTACTGATCTCTGCGAGCACGGCGGTGTTGAAGCCCGCGGGAGTACCGTCGGCTTTGATCAGATCGAGCGGAGGCATGTCGCCGGTCACTGCCACCTTCACGGTGTCGGCTCCTTCAACGCGAGGCATCTCGACAACGGCAGGCTCCTCGTCCTTCTTGAGGTCGGTGATGTACCGGCTGATCAAAGTCCTCAGCGTGCCGTCCTCCTTCATTGATTTGATCGCGCTGTTGAACTCGCCGAATAACTTATCGTCGTCGGCTCGAAACGCGCAAGCGAACCGATCGCTCGTATTGAACACGGTCGTGTGCTTGATCGATACCTCAAACTCGGGGCGACGCGCGGTGATGTAATTGGCGATGCTCTTGTAGACGCTCATCTCCTCAATGTCGCCCGAGCTCAAGCTCATCTGCATGGAGTTGAGGTTGTCGAACTGAACGAAGTCATAATCGACGAGATCGGGACTGTTTTTGCGCGCCAGTTTATAAACCTTCTGCTCGCTCATATTCAGTCCGGCGATCATTCCAATCTTGGTCGCGTCGGGCTGAGGCGGGGGCGTTTCACTGCAACCGACGAACAACGCGCCCGCCATCAAACACGATGCAAGCAGGCTCAAAAATTTTTTCATGTCGAAAACTCCATTGCGGAAATCATTTCTTGGTGACGTGAACGATCTCGTCGATGAAATAGTAATCGGAAACATCGATGCCGGCGGGGCGATCGAAATCGACGGGGAACATGTCGGTGCTGTTGGGGAGGCGTACCCAGAACACGATATCGACCTTGCCGGAGCTCAACGCCGACGCGCGCGCCGCACTGTCGACGCTGACGAGTTCGAAGTTCTTCCCGATCCGCTTACTGATCTCGGCGAGCACGGCAGTGTTAAAGCCTGCGGGCGTACCGTCCGCGCGGATCAGATCGAGCGGAGGAAGATCGCCGGTCACCGCCACCTTCAATGTGTCGGCTCCTTCAACGCGAGGCATCTCGACAACGGCAGGCTCCTCGTCCTTCTTCAGGTCGTTGATGTACTGACCGATCAAAGTCCTCAGCGTGCCGTCCTCCTTCATTGATTTGATCGCGCTGTTGATCTGCTCGAGCAGTTCTTTGTGATCGGACTTGACCGCGCAACAGAATTTGTCCTCCAACTTGAGCTTGAGCTTATGAGAGTCGTCGAGCTTTAAATTTTGGTCGCGAGCGAGCAGATAATCGGCAACGCTCTTGTAAGTGCTGATCTCATCGACGGAGTCCGAATTCAAACCCATGAGCATGGAGTTGAGATTGTCGTAGTAAACGAAATTGCCGTTGTGATCGGAGGCGTACATCGATTGAAGCGTCGCATTGATCTTCTGCTCGCTCATGTTAAGCGAAGAGATCATGCCGACCGTCACGGCGGACTGCTGTTGTTGCTCGTTCGATTGATCTTTCGAGGGAGAATCGCCGCACCCGACGAACAACGTCCCGACGAGCAGAGCAGAGGCGACCGCGCTTAAAAATTTTTTCATGCCAAAAACCTCATTGAAAAATTATTTTCTGCCGACGTGAACGATCTCGTCCTTGAAATATGGGACGGTGGCATCAATGCCGTTGGGACGATCGTAATTGTCGGGGAACATGTCGTCGTTGTTTGGTACGCGCACCCAGAACACGACATCGACGGTGCCGGAGCTCAACGCCGACGCACGAGCCGCGCTCTCGATCGACACGAGTTCGAAATTCTTGTTGATGCGATTGCTGATCTCGGCGAGCACGGCGGTATTGAAGCCTGCGGGAGTGCCGTCGACTTTGATCAGATCGAGCGGAGGTATGTCGCCGGTCACTGCCACCTTAAAAGTGTCGGCGTCTTCGAACATCGGCATCTCGACGGCGGCAGGCTCCTCATCGTCCTTGAGCTCGGTGATATATTGCTTGGTCAACGTCTCAAGCGTGCCGTCCTGTTGCATTGCCTCGAGCGCGGTGTTGAGCTCGTTGAGCAGATCGGTTCGATCGGATTTGACCGCGCAACAGAAGTTGTCGACCATCGGCATTTGCTGCTTGTGATCGTTTACGATAGTGAGGTCGGGCTTGCGCGCCATGAGATATTTGGAGACGACGGCATAAGTACTCATCTCGTCGACGGCTTTTGACTCGAGTCCCATCTGCATGGCGTTGAGGCTGTCGTAGTAAACGAAGTTATGGCTCATCAACTGCAGACCGGCGTCCGCCTCGATCTTCTTCATGATCTCGGTGAGTTGTTGTTCGCTGGCGTTGAGTCCTGCGATCATTCCGATCTTGATGTCTGCGGGTTGAGGATTCTCGGCGGGCTTTGGAGTGTCGTCGCCTCCGCAGCCGGTAAACAATGCGCCCGCCAACAGGCAAGCGGAGAGCAAGCTCAAAACTTTCTTCTTTATCACATGTAAACACCTCGAAATAAAAACTGCGGGTATTTTAATCCTTTGCGGCGGCGACTGTCAATTTTTCTGCAGTAAATTTTTATGGCGGCAGAATAAATTTGGCGACGATGCAGAGAAAAATAAAGGGCGCCCGCCTCCCGCTCGGGGCGGCTCGCCCTCCCCTCAATCGTCAGCGATAAACGTTGGGGGCTGAAACTCTTTTGGACAGCAAAATTTTTTGTGGTGACGGTTGGGGCGACAGAATAAAATACGGGCGCCCGCCTCCCGCTCGGGGCGGCGCGCCCTTCACTCTTCGATCTACCACAACCTTCAGGGCTAAAACTTTTTCGGGGCTGAAATTCTTTTCGGGACGGAAATATTTTTCGGGACGGAGATATTTTTTTTGCGTTGATAATTTTTTTAGGCGACGGTTCGGAAGGGAAGGCGCGAGGGCGGGCTGAGAAGCCCCGCGCCTAACTTTTTTGCTCTCAATCTGTTCTCAATCGTTGCGAGTGATGGGGCGGCGCGCCCTTCTCCCCTCGGTCTACCACAACCTTCAGGGCTGAAACTTTTTTCGGGGCTGAAATATTTTTTGGACGTTGATAATTTTTGGGCGGCGGTTCGGAAGGGAAGGCGAGAGGGCGGGCGTCGAAGCCCCGCGCCT